>CAYJAP010000007.1:0-27515 GCA_964368425.1 uncultured Lachnospiraceae bacterium
TAGGTTTTAGTGTCTAATTTCATTTAAACACTAGATTATATGTTTATAATATCAATGAGAGAAAACTATAAGAAATTTTAATTTGATAAATAAAAAGTGTAGGGCACATTATAATAAACCTGTTCATATTATGAAGTAAAACTATTATAGGGAGTTTTTTTATGAATTTCAATTGCTTTATCCCATGCAATTTTTGCGATAAGACCAAATGCAAGAAATGTCGCTTAATCTATTCTGGTGGGCGCGGTCCAGCTGGTCCGAGAGGACCTAGAGGAGCAACCGGTGCATCCGGTCCGCAAGGCATTCAAGGCATTCAGGGAGTGACAGGTGAGATGGGTCCACAAGGAGAACCTGGACCTCCTGGACCATATGCAGAACGAACTTATGTTGCTGCTACACGGGATAGCGGCACTTTCGATAACGAAGTTGCGATTGGGCGGTATACTACAACGCAGTGGGTTAATTTTGTTGTTTCCACTGAAACAGATGCTTATACTCCATTGCAATCGGGGGCGTATCTTATAAGTTTTAGTTTTTCCGGCGTATCAACCAGTGTTAGAATAGTTACATCTCATACTTCGACATTAAATTTTAATGCAGACAATACATTCAAATCGGCCACGCTTACTTTAAGTGTACCCGCAGGGACAACGATAAGAATATTAAATAATGGCGGAGATAATATGACATATTCCAACATGGTGCTTAATATTGTGAAAGTAGGAGGGTTTTAGAGATAAATCAAAGATAAAATAATATGTTTGTTATGTAATCATTTTTATCAAGGGTGTTTCTCCATTCGGAATACTCTCTATCTTCAGATAAGGGAAGGCTCATCACTTGCTCTTGTTCGAATTTGTACAAGCCTTTTAAGGCTTCTTTTGATAAAATACCTGCTTTGTATTATAAAATATATCTTTTATTGATTATTTTTTTTATAAAAACATAGTTCGGGACTTGAAGGACTTATGCGGTTATGTTATCATGTATATACATAGATAGCGAATGGGAGATTTATATGGGCAAAAAGAAGAAAAAGAAGTTGAAAGGACGCAACAAAATACACTTCAAAGACGTGCAAGAAATAAATATAATTAAACCTAATCACAAAATGACGGATAATGAGTTCGGAGTTTTTAAATATAGATACAATAGATATAGTGAGACGCTTGCCGACGAAGTAGCTAAGGCTCAGGGTTTATTGGGATATAACTTTAATAAAAGCATAGCGTTAAATCGTGAAAAGAAGATAGGTTCGCTGATGGTTGGAAACGCTGCTCATTTACAAAGAGTAAATATTCCTATGAAAGAGTCGATGGTGGCGGAACTCCTCTCCTGTAAAAAGTTTACTGTTAAAGAGGACACCAGCATGTTTGAAAGTCGAGGCATTATTCAAAGGTGCTTCAGAAAAGTCTTGATAGGAGAAACTGTCTTCGGTCCCGTTCAATTTTTGGCAGTTAACACACAGGGTATTACCAAAAGCAACATCTTAACAAAGGACTTTAGCACCTCTCTTTACTGTATACTCCGAGGAAAAGATCCTATGTTTCTCTACCGCCACGATAATGTTGCTCGCTCAGTCCATTTAAATCGTTTTGATGAAGATGGAGAGTTAATTAGAGGGAAAGATCTAACGATTGACGAGATAAAAAACAAATATAAGGGCGCTCATGAACATAAGTATAGTCTGAAATATTGCACAGTATTTTCAAACACCTTTCTGTTAGAGCATTGCGACATAACACCTGCGGTAAGATATAAGAACAGTATAGAATATTGGGAGGAATTTGCTAGAAGATTTAACATACAATCGTCCTATGTATTCCTGAAAGGAGATAAAACAGTTCAGGATGCTGTAAACAAAATAAGAGCGCTGAATATAAGAGAAAAAGCCATTCAAACTCAGGAAAATGTAACAGAAGACATTTTCACAGAGCAGCTAGAACAAGAGAAGCCAGAACAAATAAATAAAACTTTTAAGAGGTAAGTATGTTAGAAAAAATGTTGAAAAATTGTGATATAAAAATCTCCATAGAGAAGGGTGATGACGAATATATTTTATCTTCTGAAGCTTTTTTCGAAGACGGTGAACAAATCCTAGTATATGCTTACGAGCAGGATGGTAAGGTTAATCTGAGTGATGGCGGCCAGTCACTGGATTATATATCTCGTATATTAGACATCGATAGCAAAGATGTTTATATTTCTATTAAAAAGGTGTTAAAAATATACAACTTAGAATTAAAGGGCACAGAAATTATTTGTACAGATGTCAAAGAGAAAGAAATAGGGGAGCGTTTTTTTGATATGCTTATGTGCTCTTCTCAGATATCAAATATGCATATATTCTTTGAAGAATAATTTTATAAAAAAAAGACGAGCAAGACGCGTCTTTTAGTGTCACTATTTATAAATAGAAAAAATCAAGTTTATAAACCTGAGCAAATTATTAGTGATAGCATAAGTGTCGGTAAGCCGACTCTTTTTATTTTTCAGACGAGGCTGTGCTATACTCCAGACAGATCAAATGTTGGTATTTCAGTTGTCGTTGCACTTGTTAAATCTTGATAGAATCCTTCTATAGATAATGAAGAGGCATGTGATAAAACTCGTTTATACTCTACAGGTTTTAGCTTGCGATTTATCTCGGGAAACTGCTCACATTTATGTATAGGAGTGAACTGTCCCATTATACTGACGGTAGCGCCAGAGTGATTTTTGGTAATCCAATCCAATATTTTCATGCTGTCATTAGAGTGGGTCGGAAGCACCATATGACGGACTATTACGCCTTTCTGCATAGTACCGTTTTTAAAGATATTTTTAGGTTGATTGATAAACATTTGGTTGATGGCTAAAGTTGCTTTCTCAAAATAATCAGGGCAGAGACTGTATTTCATCGCTAGAGAATTATCATGGTACTTTAAGTCTGTCAGGTATACATCGATATACGGATTTAGTTGTTTCAATGCCTCTACGCTTTCGTATCCGCTGCAATTATAAACTACAGGGATTTTAGGTTTATAAATTTTCAATGCAGATATTATTTGTTGAACATAGGGGGTAGGGGTAACTAGGTTTATGTTATGTACGCCTTTTTGTTCTAACTCTTTTATTATTTCAACCAGTCGCTCTACACCAATTTCCTTTCCGTAATTATTTTCGCTCAGTTGATAATTCTGACAGTAAACGCATTTTAGGTTACAACCACTAAAAAATATTGTACCACTACCTTTACTTCCGCTTATAACTGGCTCTTCACCATGGTGGACACAAGCAAGGGCTACTTGTACGGTATTATTTAGTTTACAAAATCCTAATTTGTTATCTCTATCGACGTTACAATTACGAGGACAATTATTGCACAACATATATCTTCTCCGAGTTGTATTATCTACTTTTTTACCGATAAAGTCAATAATCGAGTAGCTTTTGTGTACAGATATTTCTTTTATCGGAAATAATCGTAAAAAGAGGAAAGTTGTTTTATTTGTTCTCTTTTTTAGTATTAAAGAAGAAAGGGCTTTTTCAACGAATGTTTTTCTATTAATGAACAAAACTAAAATAAATTTTATAATGGGTAAAGAATATTGTTTTAATAGTTTTTTAGTTGACTTTTATTGCCTCTATATTATAAAATAACTCTGTTAACAACAATCAAGGAGTAACAAGAATGAAAGGAAAAAAAATCATACCATTAGTAATGACGGCTTTAGTGGGAACAGTAGTTGCTGCACCAATTCAAAGTCTACTGGAACAAAAACAAGTTAAGGCCGAAGCTGCTATTGAGATAACTAACGTAGTGGGTGAAAAAATCACGGTTAAAGGCTTCAAAGCTACTGGTACATTAGGCGAGAATGTTCAGATACCTGCACCAGAAGCAGAAGCTGGTGTTACATACGAAGTAGAAGTTTATCACGCGAAGACGGGTAAAATTGCAGTAGCAGAAGTAAAAGACGGAGATACTTTAACCGGTTGGAATTTAAAGTTAAACTTTGGCGGAATTTATCGTGTAAAATACTTTGCTAAGAGCGCCGGCAAGATCACTTCTGAAAGTGAAACATACACAATTACAGTAAAGACATACAGCTACTCACTAACATTACCTGAAAACTCATATTTTACTGTTCCAACGATTTTACCTACAGGGACTGCGGTTAAGTTTCCAGCTCCAGTGGTAGATATTGAGGAAGGTGGTGCAGAGGGAGAGGTTGTTGTTGAGGTAAGAACGACCAGTCCTGCAAATACTGTAACCCTAACAAAACAGACAGATGCAAAATATGGAGATTACTACTCTTACACAACAGCTAACAATGCAGATACCTTTACAGTTTATTACAACTATAAAGTAGGTGGAGAGGTAGTTGACTATACTTTTAGCAACCACAACGTTAGAAAAGATTATAATGTTGATAATCTTGGTTTAACTTTCGAGATACCTAGTGCAAGTTGGCCAAGTACAGCCACATTAGGTGTTCCTGTATCGTTACCAAAAACAACAGCTAAGGCATCAGACGGAGCTTCTATAGCTACATATTTTAATGTCAGAGCTTATCACATACCATCAAACGATGTTGAGAACTTAGTATATGAAGGTTCGGAGTATTCATTTACACCTGCATTGGCGGGTACTTATAGAGTATACTACGATGCAATAGTAAATTACGGGACAAAACAAATAAAAGTTACACGTTCAAAATTAATTACAAATGTTAAAGACGGACAAGTTCCTACAGTGTATGCTGTAAACAGTTACGAATTTGCAACAGCTGCTGAAATTACTTCAGGAGTGAAGAATGTTCAGGGAATTAAGTCAGTTGGCGGAAAGACAATTACAGAATTAGGTATAGATACCAGCACGATGACTCTTGAAGAGCAGAGAGCTGCGTTATTGAAGGCGATGGGAGATCTTTCTCATGCTGTTCCTTCTATTGCTGAAGTAGGAAATACTATCACACTTCCAGCTATATATTCTCAAGACAACTACAGTGTACTAGGTGACACTTCCAAGAATCTGACAATAAGAAGAGAGTGGGCGAAGGAAGATGGTTCAACAAGCACTGTTGAAGTTATAACCGGTGATACATTCGCAGCTACAACGTTCGATTTATCTGACGTTGCACCAGGAAACTACGTAATAAGATACGTAGCTGAAGACTCCTCTGTAGGTGGTTCAGCTAGTGTTTCTGAGACTGTTGGATATGCAATACAAGTGGTAGCAAGCGGTTCATTAACTGCATCAACTCCAAAACTTACTGCACCAACAATCAATTCAAGCGCTTATCCAGGAGACACCATCACTTTTGATGCTCCAGTATATTCTGATACTTATGACAGTAGGTTATCTCTAGTAGTAGCTTATTCTTACGATGGTACAGACTGGACAGCTCTTACTGCAAACAAAGAAGGAAAATACTCTGTTAGTATACCTTCAGATACTTCCTCCACAACGTTAAAGATTAAGATAGATGTTGTAAATGATTTTCGTAACGACGCTTCTAAAACGATGGAAGTTTCTATATTAAACGTTACTGAAGATAAATCTGCACCAACGATTGATACTACAAACTTCTTAACACAATTTGCATCGTTAAACAACATTAACACAACTGACTTAAAGCCTGACGGCACATTAACTATTACAGGTAAAGCTGCATTCGGTCAGCAACAGGTTATTAATCTACCAGCCTTCTCTTTCAAAGATAAGGGGGAGACGTTAGAGGTAAAAGTTACGGTTATCAGACCAAACGGAAAGGAAGTATCATTAAGTTATGGTACAACCGAGATAGAGGCACTAGAGGGTGATTTTACCAAATATACCATTCCAGCAGGCACATTTGTAACAACAGTTGCAGGTTACTATAAGGTAATATACAGTGCTATAGACGGAAATGGAAATCTTGTAACACAAACATTCGGTATTAAAGTTCGTTCTACACAAGGACCACAACTAGTGATAAACGCTGGTTCAATAGTTTCTACATTAGAGATGAACGAATATTACGAGCTTCCAGCAATTACGTTATATGACATGGGTGGGGAAGAGATAGATTTTAGCGAAGATGAAACAGCATCATCTATGTGGAAAGTAACTGTTATAGAAGGTAAGCTTGTAGAGCGTATTGTAAACGGAAAGCTTGTTGGGTTTACTCCATCAACTCATGGTGGCGTGTACAAAATTCAGGCAGTGGGAACAGCTAACGGGATTACAGTAACTTCTCAGGAAAGAGAGTTGGTATGTAAAGACTCTATTCAACCGGTTATCACTCTTGAAAAAGAATATAAGCTTGACTCAAAAATTGAAACGTACAATGCTAACGAAGATATCGTTCTTCCTAACGTAGAAGTTACAGATAAAAATAACAACCACATAACAGACTATACTTCATTAACTGTAGAGGTTAAAAAGGGAAGTACAGTTGTTCCAGTAACAACCAAGACAGCCGAAGAGGCAGAAGCTGCATATATTGCTGCAGGCGACAGTAAACCTCAATGGCCATTAA
This sequence comes from uncultured Lachnospiraceae bacterium, assembly GCA_964368425.1. GTDB lineage: Bacteria > Bacillota > Clostridia > Christensenellales > UBA1242 > CAYJAP01. The sequence continues at coordinate 6,504 of CAYJAP010000007.1, forward strand.
GTGGAGAGAAAAAGTTAGGAAGTGGGGTGTTCGTAACAAGATATTCCTTTAAACCAACAGCTGGTGAAGGAAAGTATACCATCACTTACACTGCTACAGATAAGGCTGGTAACGTATCAACTTATGTTACTTCAATCTCCATCGGAGACGATGAAGCTCCAGTGTTGGAATGGGTAAACAAAGAAAAGGATCTAGTTACGGAATTAAAAGTTGGTGACACATATGAATTAAATCTTGATTTCTTTGAAATTAAGGATAAAGACACTGAAAATATGAGTACCGCAGATTACCTAAATTATATAACAAACACAGACAGAGTAAATATTTATCTAAGAGATCCTGACGGTAACACAAAGACTAACATGTTCAAAGCTGACGGTAGCGAAGGTTACAAGTGGACTTTTGATAAGGCTGGTAAATATACGTTACACTTCGTACTAAAAGATTCTAAAGGAAACTCTTCTTCTATCACACCATACACAATAACTGTTGCTGAGGAGAAAGAAGGCGAAGAGAAAGAGGCTAGTCCAGTTCTAGGAACAACACTGATAGTAATTGCTTCTGTACTTGTTGCAGGTGTTATAGTTTACTTCGTAGTTACAGGCATTAAAGGTTCACCAAAATCTAAGAAAAGAGTGGTAAAAGCACCAAAAGACAAAATAGTTAAGTAATGGCAATGTAATACAGAATAAGAATAAAAAAGGAACACAGTTCCTTTTTTTGTTATATGCTTATATGGAATTACAATCACAAAATTGTTAATAATTGGAGTAGGTAGAGGCTTTTGTTTTGTAAAATCCTAGCGGTATGATAAAATCAAACTAGAGGAACGTATGTTAGATAAACAGACATCATCTTTTTTAAAAGCGTTGTATAACATGTGCGATGACGGCGTCTATAAAGTAATAGACGCAGAAACTCTTTTACAGAGAGTGGGTAAGAAGCATTCCGTCGAGGCTATGGAAAATATATTGAAATACCTCGCTAAGAACGAATATATAGATATACAATATTCAGAAAACGGTGAATATTGTTTGACCGTCCTATCCAAGGGAAGAGGACTATTTGAAACTATTGATAATAGTAAAAGAATGGAAAAGATATTAAGAAGGAACGTGTGGATTACCACTGTATTAAGCGCTCTTAGCGCATTCGGAGGAGCTTTACTAGCGATATTTCTGTTTGGGTAAGATTATATGTTAAATAAAAAAGAAAAGAAAGTTATGGGATTTGTCTTTGACAAATGCAAAGGCAAAAAATCATGTTTGATTTCTCCAGAAGACATCATAAGTTTTTTGCTACCACAATATGAACTTAGTAGCAGTGAAGTAGCTGAGATTATAGATGGTTTGATTCTCGATGATTATATATCCGTAATAAACTCGGATAAACGAGGGAAGTTAATTTATTGTATTTCGCTTCGTCAAAAGGGAGAAGCTTTTCAGAGAGAGAAAGTAGGAAAAAAGAAGACTGCTATGTGGCTTCTTGTCAGAACTTTGATTCTTGCCCTTATTTCTTTCGCCTTTGGACTGGTATTGAAAGCAATATTTAGTTAATGTGCACAATGCACAAAACTTTGTAATTTATATGTAATATAGTTGATTTATCATAAAAAGTATGATAATCTCTCTTTGCACGTTTTTTCGTACTAGATAAAATATATTTTAATACTATTGCTTATTATTTAATTTCTATGGCTAGATTTTTAAGTAGTGAGCGATTTTTATCTAAGGAGGTGGTAAGCAAAATTAACTTCAATGATAAAGAACCATGACAATTAAATAGGAGGAAAATGTGATAAAATTAGAGAATGTTAGTAAAACATTCAAAGTTGCAATCCGCGAAAAAGGTATTTGGAATGCGATAAGAAGTTTATTCCGCAGAAAGTACGTGTACAAAGAAGCTCTCAAAGATGTTTCGTTTAGTATCGGTAAAGGTGAAATTGTGGGATACATAGGTCCAAATGGAGCGGGTAAAAGTACTACGATCAAAATCATGAGTGGAATACTTAGTCCAACATCGGGAAAATGCGAAATCGATGGTTGTGTACCATGGAAAGAACGTATCAAGTTTGTTAAACGAATAGGGGCAGTATTTGGTCAACGGTCTAACTTAAACTGGGACGTTCCGGTCATAGATTCATATGAGTTATTAAAGGACATCTATAAAATCCCGCAAGAAGAGTATGATCACAATCTAGAATTGTTAAGCGAAAAGCTACAGCTAAAAGAATTTTTGGGAGTTCCGCTAAGACAACTTTCACTAGGGCAACGTATGAGATGTGAGATTGCGGGAGCGTTACTACACAGTCCGAGTATACTGTTTCTAGATGAGCCAACGATAGGACTTGACGCTATAAGTAAACTAGCAGTGCGTGATTTTATAAAAGATATAAACAGGGAAACGAAGGTAACTGTTATACTGACAACGCACGATATGACAGATATCGAAGCCTTAACCAATAGAGTAATATTGATAGGAAAGGGGCATCTGTTATATAACGGCAGTTTTGATGCTATTAAAAAGAAGTATGCAAAAAAGAAAGTTCTTACAGTAGAGTTCTTAAAGGAATATGAGAAGCCGTCGCTCAGAGGATATAAGTTAATAGAAGTTAGTGGAAATACAGCGATATTTGAAACTATATCAGAAGATTTCAATATGGCAGAGTTTGCACACAAGATCAGTAAAAAGTATGAGGTGCAAGACATTAACCTAAAGTACCTGAGTACAGAGGAGATAATCTCAAATCTCTACAAGGAGTTCGGCATATGAGACAGTTTAGAACGATATTCAAACTAAACTTCATCAAAGAACTGCAATATAGGGTCGCTGCTCTTTCCGGAATTGCCACACAATTATTCTTTGGATTAATGTATATAATGGTGTACCTCGCATTCTACAAAAGCAACGGTATTCCCGGGGATTTTGGTATAGGACAGATGGCTACGTACATATGGCTACAGCAAGCGTTTCTAGCTATGTTCAGATACTACGATGGGAACAAAGAGATTACGCAACAGATAATTAAAGGGGACATTGCATATCAGATGATTCGTCCCATTAACCTATACGACAACTGGTTCATGCAGGTATTCACGTCAAACTATTCCAAAGTTTTCTTACGGGCAATGGGAATATTTGCAATATGTTTCTTTTTACCTTTTGGGATAAATCTGATGTTACCAGTATCATTTACTGCTTTCTTACTTTTTATCTTATCATTACTACTAGGTTCAATTCTGGTAGTAGCGATTAACATGATAAGTTACATACTGATCACAGTAACATTGTCACCGTCAGGAGTGTTCGGAATTATGAACACTGTTGCATCATTCTTAGCAGGTATCATTATTCCTATACCGCTTATGCCGGCAGGAGTCGTGAAAGTGCTTAACTTCTTACCATTCAGATATGTATCTGACCTACCATTTAGATTATATATGGGTAATATTGGATACACTGATGGATTAATACAGATAGGTATACAAGTTGTTTGGATTGTATTGATAGTGTTGTTTGGAAAGTTATTGCTAAATAAATGCCAAAACAAACTTGTTGTGCAGGGAGGTTAATATGAAGATGTACTTAAAATATGCCAAGATGCAAATGAAGATATCTTTACAGTACCGTGCAGCTACGTTTATGATGATCTTCGTACAGTTTATAACCTCTTTAACATCTCTGTTGGGAATATATCTGTTGTTCCAGCGGTTTGATACTATTGGGCAATACACGATCAATGATGTACTAATAACCTTTTCAGTAATATTACTAGTCTTTTCAATGAGTGAATTTCTGTTTAGAGGGTTTGATCAGTTTGACAGGTTAGTGCAAACAGGTGAGTTAGATAGACTGCTGATAAGACCTAGAAGCATGTTCCTACAAATTTTAGGATATAAATTAGAGTTCGGGAAATTGGGAAGAGCAATCTTAAGTTTGGGTGTGCTAATATATGTGATGTGTGTTATTCCCGTCCAATGGACAGCATTCAAAGTTTTCGTTTTACTCTCTATGGTGTTGAGCGGTGTAGTTGTATTCTTAGCAGTATTTCTTATAAGCTCTTCCATTTGTATATTCACAGTACAGGGAACGGAGATTGTAAATATTATAACCAACGGAGGACGTCACACATGTGAGTATCCATTGGACATATATAACAAATATTTTAAATATATTTTTACATTTATAATTCCGTTTGCCTGCTTTAACTATCTGCCACTACAATATATACTAGGATATGAATCAGCCACTATATGGTTGAATGCATTAGCTCCATATTATGGAATGTTATTTATAATACCTTGCTACTTTTTATTTAGATGGTCACTCACTAAATATAAATCTACAGGAAGTTAATTTGCTTTAAAAAGACTACTATGCATAGTAGTCTTTTTTCTCGCATTGTAGCGCCCATACGTGTATTTGAATAGTACTCAAATATCTTTTAAAACTATACTATTTTATGTTGTGAAAAAAATATAAATAAGGATTGTTATAATAAGTTCTGTACGTTAAATTCACTTAGATATTGATTCTTATCAGCATAATCTTTTAGTAGATACATCTCTGGGGCAGCGTTGACATAGTCATTGTTTTTTATGTAAACGTATAACTTTGTTATAGTAGTGGTGATTGTGCTCAAGTCTTTGTAGTTAAACATCAAGCTCATTGCCTGTTCAGTACCATCCCAGCACTCTTTTAAATCTGTTATGTCGGGGAGCAAATCGACGATATTATCTTTACTTGCTTCAAACTTAGAATATATTTGCTCAACCTTTGTTTCGAGATTTTCGTTAACTTTTTGGACGGTGACTATTTCAAAGGTTGCCATTCCGAATAAAAAGGTGCAAATGATTGTTATGGACCACAGTTTTTTTACCATTTTTCACTTCCTTCGTAGGAAGTTTGGCGTGAAACAAACGCTCCTTTTCGTGGCTGTATATACAACTTCCCGGAATTATTAATCGTTAAAAATAGTATTTCTCCGATTCCGCCAAACCCAGCAGCCTTACATTCAGACTGTATAAAATTCTTATCTAGCTGAGTGATTTTTAAATTGGCATCCACTATTTTGCCTTCGGATATCAATATGACTGGTAAGGAGTTTTTGTCGGTAGATAAATTTAAATCATTAGGAGTTAAAGGTTGGTAAGGGGATTGAGGGAGCACTGTCAGCGTGCCGTTGGTCTGTAATATTGCGTATAAAATTTCTTCAAGGTTAAAATAACCTGCTCCTCTAACTAATTCCATTAAATCATCGAAATTAAGGTTTAGCTTCTTTAATTCTTGGTAATCTATCCCGTCAGGATTAATTAATATTATAGATTTTCCATTCAGCAGACGGCGTGCCCATATACTTTTTCGTGCTAGAACGGAGAGTAAAAAGTGTATAACGGTAAGTGTCAGGAGGGGGATAATTCCGTGCAAAAGAGGAAGGGCAGTTTCTGCCATCGGGATAGTAGCTAAGTCTGCTATAATCAGGGTTATTACCAACTCAAAAGGTTGCATTTCTCCAATCTGTCGCTTGCCCATTATACGCAGTAAAATTAATACTACTATATATATAATCACACTTCTTGCAATAATTGTGTACGTCATATTACTAGTATGCTGGGTTGAACGGCTATTTATTCATACGTAAAGCTTTCTTTTTCCGAGATATTTTTCCCTTGATTATAGATATATCTATGACATTAAAGCACGATAGTAAGATAGCGAAGGAAACAATGCTTATTATCCCAGCTACAATCATACTTACTATGGATGGGAAAATGGTTTCAGTTAGATTATAAACATATTTTGTGAGTAATGTTACCGGCACCATTATTAATACTAGCGTCAAGAAAGATAATATGTGCTTCCTTTTATTTAGCCCTATGACTTTATTTATTCGTATCAAGGCAAGTATCGAAACGATCGTTGAAGATAATCCTATAGAGATGGTTAGCGCGTATATTCCTATATATTTTGGAAGTATCCAGGCAGATGCTAGCATGAAAGTGCTTGATATTATGTTATAGATGAAACATCGTTTTTCTTCACCAAGTGAGTTTAAAGACGCAGAAGAAATTAGTTGTAGGCACATAGGTACGACAATCCAACTTGCGTACACCAGATATTGTCCAGCTAGACTGTTACCAAAGACAAAATCACAGGCAGGAATCCCGATAGCAATGAAGCAAGGAATAACCATAAAACTACAGCACAAAGTGAAGTTTATCGCCCCATCCATTTGGTTTTTCAAACCCTGAGTGTTTTTAGTGTTCATTAACCCTGTCAATCTAGGTATCAGAACGGTAGCAAGCGATCCTATAAGTGTTGCTGGTATAGTCAACAGAGGAAAGGTCATTCCCATCGTAATTCCTAACTCGCTCAACGCTTGTGCGTTAGTCAATCCAAAAGATATTAATCGTAGCGGAAGAATGATAGAAATAATCGATTGCATGACAGATGACGCAACCCTCACTCCCGTGATAGGGGAGCTAACAGTAAAGACCTCTTTCATTTGTTCCCTTGGAGAAGATAATCGTCCGCCTATCCTAAAATAATAGAATATTCCTAGTATCGAACTCAGGATTCCCGCTACACTTAGAGATAGTCCGGCAGGCAGAATTGAATCACTACCGATGAACACAAAAGCACATAATCCCAACATCAATACCTTTAGTATCTCTTCTATAAATTCTACAATACTAACTTTGAAGTACTCTTCTTTGCCCCATAAAAAACCCTTAAATGGTGCATAAAGAGCAGAGGCTATCAGTGCAGGAATAAGTATAAGCAACAGAGTATAAGAATCTATATTTCCAAATAAATGGGTGAGTATATTTTTACCAAGCAGCAATGACGCTATAATAAAAAAACACGCACTCAGGCTTAGTACTAGCGCTGCAAGCACGGAACCATTTATTTTTCTCTTATTATTATTTACAGTGTTTATCACCGTTATTTTGGAAATTGCAAGCGGAATGCCTGAATTGAAAATTGTGATGATAACGATGAACACAGAAATAGCTATGGAGTAAGCTCCTAGCATTTGAGTTGACACTGTACGTGACAGTATTATTTTATAAACAAAACCTAGAGCGCGGCTTATCACACTGAAAACAGTGATGAGGGCAACCGCTTTAAACATAGATTTAATAGTATCACATCCTAAAGTTATTGACGTATGTCTAAACTATATTTATTAATGCTATAAAAATAAAATTCATTAAATACAAAATATCTTAAATTTTGTTTTAATCATAAAACTCATTTCCAGATAATAAATAATGTTAGGAGATATATTGTGGAAGTTAAAGTGCTAAAAAATTATAAAAAAGAGTTGTTTATTTGTATTGACAGAGAAATGTCTGTGGCAGAAGTTTGTAGTGAACATAGGATAAAACAGACAGACATTCCATATGACCAGTTCAAGAATAAGTACAGTGTAGGGGATGTTTTGATAGTAAATTCGCACACAGAAAAAACGGCGTATGTCGTTCTTCCGGGGGATACGCTAGACACTATCGCCCAAAAACTAGGGTGCAGCAGAAAGACTTTGATAGACATGAACAGACTAAAAGCCCCTGTCGTTTTCATTGGACAGAGGCTTCTATATAAGGTTTAATTATTTTTTCTTAGTGGTCTTTTTCTTTGTACTCGGAAGAGGTTTTTGAATACTTTTATTTAAGTCGTCTATTTCTTGTTGCAATACGTTTATTTTCTCGTTTATAACTTCTATTGCTTTTTCTTTTTCTGATTTAAATATATCAAAGTTTTCTTTTTCTCGTTTAGCAAGTTGCTTATCTTGCTCTAACAACTTCTTTTCCTTTTCTATCTTCTTCTCTAGGGAAGAGATATCTTTTACGAATTCTTTTTCTGATTTATATTCGCTTTTGCCGTCTTTAAACAGCTGTGCTTTTGCATCCTTCTCATCTACTAAAGCATTGATAAACTCAATTTTACTTTCTCTTTCCTGTTTGTGTTCCGCTTCAAGTTCTTTTATGAAGGATTGTAGCTTGCCTTTTTCCTCGTTAACGTCGGCTTCATGTGTTCTAATCTGACCTTTTAAATCTACAATCAGTTTACTACGTATATTGATTTTATCTCTGTCACTTAGGTTGATGTCAAGATTTTTTCTTCTATCATATCTTGTGTCAACTTTTGTTCTTTTCACTGGCAATTTAATCTTTCTCAGATAAACTCCCACGATTGCCATTACTACAGCTACTGCGAAAAGTAAAGATGGAACTAACGTCCAAACTACCGCCCCGATGTCGTAGTCATCATCGTCTTTTTCATCGATAGTGTTATCAGGGGTTTCTTCTTCAGGGGTTTCAACCACTAAACTTAATTGGTTAGCTGTTAGAGAAGTTACGGCTGTTTCGTACTCGTCACTTTCTATTGTTGATAGAGAGATACTATCACAGAACACAGTCCCAGATGTTAATCCTGCTGCAGAGCCTAAACCGAATGAAACTTGGGTAGAAGTGCTCTTATCTACAGAAATATAAAAAACAAATTCTTGATACTCTCCGTTAGTGTTTATATTAGTAAATCTATCGCCAAAGTTGCTCAGGGAGAGGAATGCTCCGTACTCACTGGAAGGTGTTTGACCAGCAATACCAAAAGTTTTTAACCACACAGAAACTTTGTATTTAGCACCTGCCGCGAGCGAGTAGTTTATTTTACTTGTAGTTTCACTGTGAACAGGGGATAGGCTTTTTAACATATACACGTTTTTGTTATTGTACTTTGCTAAGTTTAATCCTAAAGCCGCTAACTGAGCAGAGTTTGATGTGTCCACAATTCCGCTGACAATACTTGAACTTCCCTGCGATTTAACTGAGTTAGTGAATAATGGGGTGGAGTATGGCTGAGTGGAATTTAAATTTCTAGGGTATATATCAAAATTATTTTCCTTCAGATTTACAACCACGTTCGTGAAATCCAAGCTTTCAGTTGCGTTACTGAATACCGATTCGGTAGACTTTTTCGCTATAACGTTGTCAAAGAATACTTGTCCAGCTACGTTCTCTAGTCCTAGTTCTATGGATAGAGCAAGGGAAGAACTGCCAGTAGCCACATATAGAGAGTATTTTTCCCATTTATTATCTGTGCTAATGTTTACCACGTTGTAGTAAACAGCGTCAGTACTAAACACTCTTAAACTTGCGCCACCGTTATCAGTCGTTCCGATTTGTGTTTTTACATAAAACTCTATAACGTAGTAGCTGCTCGCTGATAGAGAAATTGATGAGGCGGAAGTATAGGTCTGTCTGATATTGTGTGAATAAGGATTTTTAATCATAAGCACATTGTTATATCTGTCATCTGTAGATGTGCCACTCTGTACTCCTGTAACTAATCCTGGATTGGTTATACCCAGTCCTGCTGCGTTGAAGAGGGCGGTGTTGGTGTTTATTACACCAGATACAAGACTTAGATCTTCAACGTTATAAGAAGAGTAATGAGTCCACTTCGCTGGCGCGTAAGGGGCTGTGCTGTTGTAATCAGCGTTTGTTGTGCTGTTAAAAGCGCCGTTAGCTACTAAGAAATTTGTAGCAGTATCTGTAGCATGGAAACTCACACTTTTATTTGTTGTGGTAGATAGAGCAAGTCCGCTGTTGTAATCGGTGTAAGATAATCTTTGAGCGGTGAACTCATCTATGCCTAAATAACCCGTTGTCTCAGAGGTGCTAGTTCCCAAGTTGATTACAATGTAAGCTTCTACTTCTTTAATTGTTCCTTGTATATAGAAAGAGTAGTATGTCCAACCGTTGCTTGCTGCGTTCCCAGTACTTGAAGATAAGGTGATGGTTGTAGCAGTGCTCTCTTCTGTTCCTTTATCTTGGTAAAGTTCGACGCTTGCTTTACTTGTGTTTGTTTTTGCCCAGAAACTTATTTTCATAAAGCTTTGAGCTGGTACGATGAAGTTTTTACTTTTAATAGACTGGTAAGAGTCCACTTTATTTTCTAGATATAATAATCTTTCATTTCCATTAACGTTAGGGTGTTTAATCAGCTGAATATTTTCATCATTGTTTTCACTCGCTGCAACGGTGATAACCTGTCGGCTGTTTATTTCCTCTGGTTCAGTAAGAGACTTCTCTTCTATCAGCGTCCAGTCTGGTAGTGCAACGCCTGCTGCTTCTGGAGATGCATTAAAGTTAGCATTGTCAAAAGGAGAGTAAGCCACTTGACCCGCGTTTAAGTCTACTAGTAGAGCTTGGTTACCGGTTTTATTGGCATTAGCAAACGTTTTTTCGGTGTGTCTATAAGCTTGTGCTGAGTTAAATAACACCGCTCCTTCGCTACCGTTCAGTCTATCTCCAAGATATAGACGTAAAGAAACTTTCTCAGACGCAAAGCTCTTTGTCGCGATGTAGATGGAGTAGGTAGGCCAAGGCTGTTCTGGTACAGTGTTGATGTTTAATATCTCTGCATCTTTACTTAATCCTTGAACTACTATGGAAGCGTGCGCATCCTTTATTGTTGTTAAGCTAACTTTTATTTCGTAGAAACTATTAGCGGCTAGAGTGAACGATGTGGATTCATATCCAAAATATGTGTCTCCATCGATTGAATTGATAAACAAATTATATCTTCCATTTGTTTTTTGTGGTGTAGAAGGGAGTAGGGATGCCTCGGTGGTTTTATCCAATCCGGCAAAAGAGTAGTTAAAATCTTCTAAGTTAACTATTCCAGACTTTACAGTTGAAGATGTTCCAACCGCTGTCCAAGAAGTTGGTGTAGGAAGTTTTCCTGTTTGAGAAGAACTACCGTTAAAGTTCTCGTTAGATATTAATGACTCGTTATTTGGGAAAGTCGTTGTTGATGCATTAACTCTTGCAAAGGAAACTCCCAATGTCAAGGATGTAAGCATTATCAGCGACATCGCAACCATGATAGCCACGGATTTTAGTTTAGTTTTTGTATTTAATAATCTACTCATTATTTGCCTCAATTCTTATTTTTTATAGTTAGCTTGATACAATACTAATTATATATTATATAATGCCCTTTTGGCAATTAAAAAATTAAAAAGTTTTGGGGTTTTGCTTTTTATAAAGTTATTAAGTGGCTTTTGCTTATAAACAGATAAAATGCACACACTATTACTAATTTATCGTAATGGTGAGAGATGAAAAATAACGAGCGTTCCATTGTCTTGGGAAATACTAAGATTGAGTATGATAACGTGTTCAGGGAGAGTAAAAAGAAAAAAAGTACAGTGGCTAAGAAAAAAGATAATATCTGGCTACTACTCTTGCTGGGTGTTTTTATAGGGTTTATAAATGGGTTCTGGGGAGGTGGTGGCGGAATGCTGTGTGTTCCCGTGCTCACTTTATTACTCAAAATGCCGGATAAAGAGGCACACGCAACTACTATTCTGATAATGTTACCGCTGTGTCTGGCGAGCTTTATTATATACTTATTGCACGATGTGATCTCATGGAATATTGCGGGAGTGGTGACTAGCGGATTTGTGGTAGGGGGAGTATTAGGGGCGTGCTTCCTTAAAAGTATTAACAACGTAGTTTTACGTGTAGTTTTTAGTCTTATAATAATAGCAGGTGGAATACGTCTGTTGCTTTAGGGGTAATATGGAAGTTTTTTGGTATATAGTAGCTGGTGTTTTAAGCGGTATAGTCGCAGGCATGGGAATGGGAGGCGGTACTTTATTGATACCCGTCCTTACCATCTTTTTTTCCATGCAGCAACATGAGGCACAGGGACTGAACCTCCTAGCTTTCTTGCCAACTGCAGTTGTGGCTTTGGTTATACATTGGAAGAATGGACTAATAGATTTTAAAAAAGGATTACCTATTATTTTCACAGGAGTGTTGGCATCAGTAGGTGGATCACTGTTAGCCAACAACACAGAAAATAAATTGTTGCAAATTCTGTTTGGAGTTTTTCTGCTGATTGTCGGAGTTCTGCAGTTGGTTTTGATGATTATTGGTCTTGTTAAAAATAAAAAGAAGAAGAAAAAGGGAAAGTTTACAAACAAAATAAAGGTAATTATTAGCAGGAATCCAAACGGGGAATAGACTGTCTAACGCATAAAGTAAGGTAAGTTGTTTTTAGGTAATAATTTTAGCTTTTGAAGCAAATAATGTATACAATTTCTACCGTATATGCTATAATTTGTGTAACGAGTAGGAATACCGACAAAATTAAAAACGCCTTAAAGGAGTATCATTTTGGAAAAGATTGCAATACTAGAACTCAAATCAGATCAAATATGCCTAAATTTTGCCAACGTGCAAAAAAATAAATCTTACATGGTTTACAAAGAATACACTATGCCAGTCAAAGTTACTAAAGACTTAGAAAAAGATGGCTTGATAAAACCCTTAATTATAAAAGAGATAATATCAATATTATCCGTTTTTAAAGATATGTGCGACAAAGAAGAGGTGTCGGACTATATTTGTATTGCTGCTAGTATCCTGAAAGAAGCAAAAAATATAAATGGATTCTTAAATGAAGTACTATCAACAACAAATTTTAGATTTGCAATATTAACTCCTGAAGAGAGAATTAATCATATTTACACGACCGTCATCAACTCTTTCAACAAACCTAAAGGACTGATTATTAATATTTCAGAGTATACAACTGAGCTGATGTTGTACAACCGCCGAAACGTTTTGGAAACAGTTATTCTTCCTTACGGATCTGTAAATTTAAGTGACAGATTTGTAGTGGGCGAAAATGGAGATGAAGAATGCTCTAACATGGAAAAAGAGATAGTATCTGCTGTAGCTGGACTTGACTGGCTAAGCAATATGGAAGATGATTTTTATGTTATAGGAGCAGGAAGAATATTTCTAGATTTGGGCATAATCTCTCGTAAAGCAAGAAGATATCCTATTGAAGTTGAGCATAATTATTCTATCAGTGGAGATGATTTTGATAAAGTATATAACCTTATCAAACCTCTAGACTTAAGCAAGTTAGGAAAAATCAAAGGAGTTAATACATCTCCAAAACAGTTAGCTGGAGGATTCTCTATAATCGCGGCGATATTCGGCAAGGTTAATAAAGAGGAGCTGAGCGTTAGCAGATTTGGTGAAAAAGAAGGGCTATTACTAACGTATGCTCTACCTATAACTCTAGAAAAACCGTTAAGCGACCACTTGGGATTCAGTCTGCAACAGATTAATGATTCCTACGATAGGAAGCCAAATAACTCTGAAAAAGTCTATGACTTAAGCATGATATTATTCAAGCAACTTAAGGTGTTACATAAACTTAATAGGAGTTATGTACGAGTGTTGCGAGTTGCTAGTTATTTACACAATGTGGGTTATAGGGTAGATTACCAAAAGCTTGAGCAGAGTGGTTTTGATATCATCATGAACTCAGATATATATGGGTTAACTCATAGTGAATTGGTGCTCGCTGCATTTACGGTATTGTTAACTAATCCAGACAATTTTAGTCCTGCGCTATGGACAAGGTATAAAGATATAATCACTAACGAAGATTTAGAAGCAGTTAGAAAGTTAGCGATGATTTTATGTGTGGCTAAATCTTTAGATATTACAGAAAATTCGTACATTACAGATATCACATGCGACATTCTTGGGGATAGTGTTATAATGAAGACTATCGCAAACCAAGGAGTTGATTTCGAAGTTAAACACGCTATGAGATGGGGTGTAGAATTTAAAAAGGCTTTTGGTAAAAATCTAGAAATTCTTTAATACATTGGAAGAAGGGGACGCTATGGCAAAGTATAATCTTGCAATAGATATAGGAAGTGGAAATACAGTTATATACAAGGCAGGACGTTCTGTCATTTTAAAAGAGCCATCTATAATTGCGATTGAAAATGTTAGTAGAAAAAAGCAAGTTAAAGAAGTCGGAGATAAAGCAAAAAAACTAGTTGGCAAAACTAATTTATCGATAGAGGTATACAGGCCTATCGAGAAAGGCGTTGTTAAGAATCTTCAGTTGGCAAAACTAATGTTAAGTGAGTTTCTCAAGAAAATTGAAGAGAAGGGAATGTTTAAAAGTAACAAAAGTGCAGTTTTATGTGTTCCTTGTGGCTTGTCTGAATCCGAGCGTTTAGATTTTAAACGAGTAATTTACGGTATAAACTTTACCGATGTTGCTCTCGTGCCTTCTCCTATCTGTGCTTTATTAGGTATGGGTGTAGATTCAACTGACACACAATCACATATGGTGGTTAATATCGGTGCAGGAGTAACTGACGTTGCAGTCATCAACGCATCGCATATAGTTTCAGGCATGACAATGAATATTGGCGGTGAAGACATCGACACTGAGATATGTTCCTACATCAAAAAAGAGCACAAAACGATTATCGGTTCTAAAGCGTGTGAAGGTGTAAAAAACGACGTAGCAAGCCTGTTTAAGAACGATTTGCGTAGTATTACGTTAAGTGGTATAGACATGGATAATAATAACCATACAGAGATAGTTGTTTTTAGTAAAGAAGTCAAACCTATCATAGAAAATTTCTTTGACAAAGTTATAGCGGGAATTGATAAAGTGTTAAATGAATGCTCTAGTGAAGTTATAGGTGATATCAATCGCTCGGGTATATATTTATGTGGGGGCGTGGCACAGATAACTGGTATCGAAAAATATGTGGCAAGTAAAGTAAATTTACCAGTGTACGTTGACACTGGCCCAGCACTATCTGTGATTGACGGCGCGGGAGTGTTATTGAATAATCCTTCGTTGGTGGAAAGTGTAAAAATACTATAATAAATTATCAAAATAGAGAATTATATATCAAATAAATATGGAAAGTAAAGTAAAGTAAAATAAACGACAAAATGCTGCTTTACTTTTTTTGTTTTTGTTTTTATACTCGTGTTACGTTTATAAATATAATCGAGTGCAAAAGGAGGGGTTGTGTCCAGAAATATAGTTATTACTAGTGGCAAGGGTGGAGTGGGAAAGACCACTGTTTGTGCGAATATTGGGTATACGTTGGCTAGAAACGGACTTAAAGTCCTCATGATGGACGTTGATTTAGGGCTCAACAACCTCGATGTTGTTATGGGCGTAGAGAATAAAGTTGTGTACGATATAATAGACGTGATAGACGGCAAGTGCAGACCTAAACAGGCACTAATACAGGACTTCAGCGTGCCCAACCTGTACATACTTCCTAGTAATCATTCGTACTATACCCATAAAATTGAGATAGATAAGGTGAAAAAGATACTACATGACGTGTCGGACATGTTTGACTATGTGCTTATTGACTGTCCTGCAGGAATAGACATAGGATTTGTACGTGCGGTAGAGCTTGCCCACGATGCTATAGTGGTGACCACGCCACATATATCGGCGGTAAGAGATGCTGATAAGGTTTTTTCGTTGCTAAATAATTATGATATAAACGAAAAATATTTGATTATCAACCGAGCGCGAGGAGATTTGATGTTGTCGGGGGATATGATAGGCGTTGATACTATAACCGATTATGTTCGAGTTGAGCTGCTGGGTGTTATTCCTGAAGATGATAATATTGCAGCGCAGTTACTTGTTGGAGGTGCTGTAGATATGGAAAGTGATGCTTCGGAGGCATTTCAGATGTTGTGTAATAATCTGCACTGCGGAGTGCGGAAAGTATTTGATTGTACGAAAAAATATAGGGGCTTTGTAGGCTCAATTCGAAGAAATCTAAGAAGGAAGGTGTGATATGAAAAGTGGTATGCAACTGGTATGTGCGAGTCGGCTCAAAACAGTGTTGGTGCAAGATAAACAGAGTAACCCGCTAAAAATTCTTAACGTTTTAAAAAGCGAGGTGTTATACGTTCTTAAAAGCTATATGGAAATAAACGCGTCCGATTTATTTTTAAATATCAGTGTAGATGAATTTGGATTCTATATATTAGACATCGGTGCGAAAGTGCGTCGCTTGAAGACAGTAGGTTCATTTAACGCTGATTACATAGATTAATTTATATCGCTTTTTCTGACATAAATCGCCAAAAACACTCATATAAATTTATAGTTTAGTGAGGGTAGTATGAATGTCAAAAGAGTGAAAATAGTAGCAATATACAGACACAAAATACTTTATAGAAACAATCGAGAGATTCATAAAAAAGAGATGATTGCGTCAGCAGTACTTTTCGTCATGCTCATGTTAAGCGCAATCTTTTTGCGTGTACAAGATAGCTCGATGTCTCAGGCAGTTTCCCAGGCTTTTACCAATATCAGCGACCCAACATTCCCTTTATATGGAGACATGTCAGAGCTAGTACATACTAACGGGAGTATAATACCGGAGTTCAAACTTCCTGTTATAGGTAGCAAGGTAGAGGTCATAAACGGAGATATAAATATTACCATAGCGGATAATAACACGATTAAATCCACCCACGCTGGACGGATACGTATGATAGGTATCGATGACGGTAAAAGGTACGTGCAGATTATGTACGATAACGATCTCAGCACTATAATATATAATATGGACGTTATCGGCGTGAAAACAGGGGATGTTGTTGCGGCGAATAGTATCTTGGGTACGGCGGAAAAAGGACAGGTAATCACCGTGCAGGTGTTATATTGTGACGATCCGATAGAAAATGTGTGGCTGAAAAACGGTAGAATATTATGGAAGCAGTAAAGATAAAAATCCATCCTCTTTTTATTATTCTATCTTTTGTTCTTATATACTTCGGGTGGTGGCTACCTTTCGTTACTTATTTGGTGGAGATGTGTCTGCATGAGTGCGCACATTGGATTGTTGCCAAGTGCTTAGGATATAAAACTAATAACGTGATATTCATGCCTTACGGGATAGCTTTAGATGGCAAAAATATCTTCTTTGTACCGGCACATGAAGTAAGTATCGCTCTAGCTGGACCGTTATTTAATATGCTGTTGTGTGGACTAACTATCATTATATGGTGGGCTTTTCCACAGACTGTACCGTACACAAAAGTGTTTTTTGAGAGTAATCTTTTCTTAGGGTTATTTAATCTTCTTCCATTATTTCCACTCGATGGCGGACGAATATTATTAGCCAGTATTAAAAACAGCAAACGAAAGATTATTATGTATAAAATAATGTTCTGGACAGGTTTGCTGGTATCCATTTTCTTTGCTGCATGTTTCGTAGTATCCGTCTTTTACACTATCAACGTAACACTTATATTTGTATCTTTCTTCATTCTCTCGTCATGTCTGGGATACAACGAACAAGTGTATTTTGAAAGAGGATTATTGAACATAAACAAAACCGATGCTCCGCTAGAGATAAAGTCGTACGCCGTAAACTATAAAACGCCGATACATAAACTGGTGAGATATATAAAAGGATATACTTATGTGCAATTTTTCGTGTATGATGATAATCAAGAACTTATAAAGATTATCACAGAATCAGACATACAAAAAATTGTTAACTCCAAAAGGATGAGTGTAGGAAAGGAACGTCCCTAATATCTAGTTAGTGCAACAAAAAACCCGTGTTTTCCACGGGTTTTTATTAGTCTGTCTGGGTGAAGGTATCGTTGCCGCAAGCTGGGCAATGAGGTAATACCGCCATCATTTCTAGTTCAATTGTTGTTCCACAGTTGCAGCAAGAGTAGCTTCCTACTGATTGTGTGGTTCCACATAGAATAGTTTTTGTTTCCATCATAAATAACCTCCTTGATAGAATTAGGTTGTGGATTGATGTTACAAATATTCGGACAAAAATATGTTTTTATGTGAAAAGGTTCGGAGATTATGTGTAAATTTGTTATTATATTAGAGAAAATGTAAGCTAACTTTTTTGTTGGTTTATACATGTAAGCAGGCGTGTATGAAAAGAATATTTAATATGCGAATATTGTTAGTATGTCTTGTTGCCCTAATGTTCGGTATCCTTTTTGTGCACTCACAAAAACAGTATTTACTCAGCCGCCAGCTAACTTTCTCACTTGTTTTATGTATAGTCGTTATATCTTGTGTTGCGATACTGTATATTACATCTTTATTTTTCATAAAAACCAAAGAGCAGAAAAACAAATATCTTGCTATTTTTATTCATTCGTTAAACAAACACCGCAACGTGCTTTTGTCTGCAATCATATTTTTTGTTGTAGGCTCGGTACTTTTCCATTTTGCTTATAAAGACTATCAAAATTATGTCACTATTGACGCGGAAGAGTGCATTGTTTCTGCAAGAGTTATAGGGGACGACGTACAGTCCGGTAGCTCAGTCAGATTTCAGTTAGATGATATAACAGTAGAAGTGAATGAAAAGAGTTATGAACTTTCATCTACGGCGTTCATGTATTTATACTACTCCGACAATATTTCTTACGAGTTTGCTGTTGGAGATAAGGTTACCTTTGTCGCCGATATAACCTCATACAAATTAGAGGACGACTACTATCCGTTTGTAAATGATAGAGTCTATTCTTTTTTTAACGTATCGGACATCGAACGGACAGGGCATTCGGTAACATTTGATGAAAAGGTTAGAGAGGGAATAAAAGATGTATTACTGGATAACATGAACTACCAGAATGCGGGATTGGCATTCTCGGTGTTATTCGGCAGTCAAGAGTTGTTGACGAGTGAGGTTAAAGACGCTTTCTCTTATAGCGGACTATCCCATTTACTGGCAGTATCGGGACTAAATGTTGTCTTTTTAGTAGCCCTCCTTGCATTTTTCTTGAAGAAGTTGAGAGTGAATAAGTACGTTAATTTCGCGGTAACGTTTGTGGTAATACTCTTTTATTGTTATCTATGTTCTTTCACGCCTAGTGTGGTCAGAGCTGCTATAATGAGTATTATAGTGCTCTTCTCATATATGTCAGGTAAAGAGTATGACGGATTATCATCATTATCGTTTGCAGGAATATTGATATTGTTTCTGTCACCGTTCAGTCTGTTTAACATTGGTTTTCAACTATCGTTTATAAGTGTATTCAGTATTATTAGTCTTAATCCGACGATAATGAAGCTCTTTAATAAATGGAAAATTCCTGCGTTTATATCCACATCTCTGGCGATAACGATCTCGTCTAATATCGGAATAGTTCTTGTATCAATGACGTATTTTAACAGATTTGCATTGCTTGGCGTGCTATCCAACATCATCGTGTTGCCTCTGTTTTCTATTACATATATGATCCTTTTCTGCCTATCTTTCTTAATTTTAGCAATTAAACCTCTGGGCTGGGCGTTAGTGTTACCTGATGTGTTACTACATTTCGTAAAAATTGTAGCAAACTGGGTATCGAGTTTACCGTATAACATAGTCACGCTGTTCGAGGTTGGTTTTGGAATTATTTTGTTGCTGTTTGTTGCCATCTTCTTTGTTCAGTTCCTAATGATAAATAAGAGAGCAAAGGTTATTATGTCTGTGGTTTTGAGTGCAGTTATCGTACTGTCGATTGCAATAACTAATATCCCGATAGAGTTCTCCTCGAATGCAGTGTTATTAACTTATCAGACGAACACGAATTATTCTATCTTCGTGGGTGAGGATAATAAAAAGATATTGGTGGGAATGGGAAATCCGCAAAATAACTATCTCGAAAATTTCGTTATGGATTCGAAAATTAAGCAGATTGATGCATGGATTCTGCCAGAAGTTTCTCTGCGGGATATAGATTACATGAACAACATTATCTCGGAACATTCGATACGAAATGTGTATATCGCTACGGTAGATGACGACATGAGGGGAGTGCTGGATTTATATCTGAAGAAGTGTAATGTTATGTTTATATCAGCTGACGAAAGAAGTTGTTACGAGTATCTTATCAAGGCCCACTATTACGACGGGAAATCGTTGGGTGTATCACTAAATATCAACGGGAAAACCACTCTGGTGCTAAATGATAATGTTACCGAGAAAAGGCTGGCTTCCATCGATGGAGATTTCAACACTGTGATTGTTGCAAAAAGCAAGGTGCACAACTTGGCGGATATTTTAGGTGGTGTAGATGCAATTATCACGTATGGCGCGACATCAATAGTCGATGACGCCAAAGTTGATATTATGTATAAAAGAAACTTTACTTTAGCTATCTGAAATGATACAATCAGTATATGAAAACAATCAATTTTTCTAGTTTAAAAAAGGTTTTGAAAGAGGGCGTCGAAGCTTCTTATCTGTTGTCAGGTAAGGACTTTTTTCTTTTAGATTATTCTGTCAAGCTCATCGTTGATGCTTGCGATATTGCATTCCCAGAACTGAACCTCATTAAACTCGGTGATGGCGATGTTAACTGCTCTGATGTGGTGAGAATCCTTTCAACTGTTCCGTTTGGTAGCGAGAAAAAAGTTGTGTTGATCAACACGTCTGTAAAAACCGGTAATATAACCAATTTAAAGGATTTAGAAGAATATTTGAAGAATCCACTGTCTTCGTCAATCTTAATCTTATGTGCGGGCGAAAACGAGTCTTTTTCTAAGCTCGCAGGGATCTCCACGACTGTAAGCTGTGACAGATTAGAAGATTCATTTATACTTTCTTTTGTGGCGGCTGAATTGAAAAAACACGGCAAAGAGATTTCCCGTGTCAATGGACAAAAACTGAACGAGTTTTGTATGTCTGACATGATGCATATATCTTCAGAGCTTGCGAAACTGATTAGTTACATAGGGGATAGGAAAGAGATTACAGAGCAAGATTTGAATGACGTTGTGATAAAGAAAGAAGAGTATCAGATTTTCGAACTTAGTGAGGCACTTGGAAAGAAAGATGCGGAGAAAGTTTACAGAATATTAAGCAATTTTAAAACGAAAAAAGATGGTGTAAAATTTCTTCTACCCCTAATCTCAAATCACTTCAGAAGACTGTTTTTTGTCTCTATTACGGGGGGCGACAGACGGTCATTGTCTACTAATTTAGGAGTGAAGGAGTTCGCTGTCACCAAGTATATGGCTCAAGTTAAAAACTTCACAAAGAGACAGTTGAAAGAGATTGTGGATTTGTGCAACGAAACAGAGTTTGCAATAAAAACAGGTAAACGTCCACAGGATTCTAGTGTGGAATATATTATATTAAAAATATTAAATATA
>CAYJAP010000008.1:0-22405 GCA_964368425.1 uncultured Lachnospiraceae bacterium
TCTAGGAAGAGTTGCAAGTCAAGTTGCTACTATTTTACGTGGCAAAAACAAACCAATCTTTACACCTCACTGTGATTGTGGCGATTATGTTATTGTAATAAACACCGATAAAATGGTGCTAACAGGAAAGAAGGCAACCGATAAATATTATTGGTATCATACAGGATTTGTAGGAAACGACAAACAAATTCAATACAAAAAATTAATGGAAACAAAGAGTGATTTTGTTCTATCTAAAGCAGTTAAAGGAATGCTTCCTAAAAACTCTCTTGGTAGAGGTATGTTCTCAAAGTTAAAAGTGTATAAAGGTTCTGAGCATCCACATGAAGCTCAACAACCTAAAACAGTAGTTATTAAGGGAGGACGTGCATAATGGCAACTAAAAAGACAGAAAAAGCAGTTCAAAATTTAGGAACTGGACGTAGAAAACAAAGTATAGCAAGAGTTAGAGTGGTTCCGGGAAAGGGAGCTTTCACCGTTAACGACAAAAACTTAGATGAATATTTTGGAGTAGGAACATTTACTTATGTTGCTACACAACCATTAACACTTACAGGAACAAAAGACAAATACGACGTTATTGTAAAAGTTCACGGAGGCGGTTTAACAGGTCAGGCAGGAGCTATCCGTCATGGAGTTGCTCGCGCATTGGTTAGAGCAGATGAGAATTTAAAAGCAGAAATCAAGAAAGCTGGATTCCTATCTCGTGACGCTCGTGTTAAAGAAAGAAAGAAATATGGATTGAAGAAAGCTCGTAAAGCTCCACAGTTTAGAAAGAGATAGTTAATAAATTCACACAGAGGTGTGAATTTATTTTTTCTTTTTGTTTTTATACGATATAATATTACTGGAGAGTATATGAAAAATTATAATATTTTAAGTAAGAACGGGTACAAGATATCCTGCGGTATTAATATTCCAGAAGAGCCTAAACAAGTGCTCCTTGCGTTACATGGTTTTACAGGAAATAAGCAGGGAGACACATATACAGAAATATCTAAAAGTTTAGAAAAGAAGGGATTTGTAACAGTTTCTTTTAACTTTATAGGACACGGCGACAGTGAGGTTAATCCGGAAGAATTGCGGATGGAAAACGTTCTAGATGATATAGAAGATGTTGTAAGTTGGATAGTGCAGAAGTATCCTAAGTTTACATTGGATTTATTTGCTACCAGTTTTGGTGCTTACTCAGCTTTGTTGTATCTTGCTAAACGAGAAGATGTTTTTAGACATGTAATCCTCCGAGCACCGGCAGTAAACATGGATAGAATTATGGAAAAATTGAAAGAAGTGAAAATTGATAACCTAAAACCGGGTGATAAGGTTTATTTTAAAAAATCAACTAACACCTTCTTATCTTACGACTTTTTAGCAGATTTAAAAGAAAATAATGTATTTGAACTGTATAAGGACAAGAAAAGAGATTTATTTATAATATATGGTGGTGAAGATTCTCTAGTGCCAGCGATTCAAGTGAAGAAATTTATAAAAATGGTGGGAGCTGCCGGATACGCTATGCCAACATCTTCTCATTTATTGCAGAGTGTTGAGGAAAAAGACCTGTTGGTGTCTTTGGTGAACTATCTTTTAACTTAGTAATATATGTTGCAATTAAACTGTCAATTATTTGACAGTTTTTTCTTTTTTTGTCATACTAAGAATGCTTTTATAAGCGTTATTTTACGTGTAAAAATAGGAGAGGTTCATGGAAAAGATTTACGATTTGGCTATAATTGGAGGTGGTCCTGCTGGCTTGACGGCTGCTGTGTACGCCCTTAGGAGCGGATTGAAAACTGTGCTGATAGAAAAAATGATGGTTGGTGGACAGGCGAGTTTGACTCAAGAGATAAAAAATTTCCCAGGGTTTGCGTCTATCACTGGCATGGAGCTGGGTATGAAAATGCACGAGCAGGCAGAGTCCATTGGGTTAGAGACGGTTTATGGTGACGTAACGCTTGTGGATTTTAAACAGAAAAACAAAAAAGTTGTCACTACAGAAGGAGATATTTTTGCAAGAACGATTATTCTTGCAATGGGAGCGAAAGCAAGAAAATTGGGTGTGGCTAACGAAGACAAATTTCTCGGCGCTGGCTTAGCTTATTGTGCTGTATGCGATGGTTCTTTCTATCGAGATAAAGATGTTGTAGTAGTGGGTGGAGGCAATACCGCTATTGAGGATGCAATATATTTAAGTAAAATCTGTAATAGTGTTACGATAGTAAATAACATGCCATCCTTCACATGCCAACAAATTCTACAGGAAGAGTTGGAAGAAGAGATAAAGAAAAATAAAATAATGGTTTATCACAACAGTGCTGTAAAAGAGTTGAAGGGCTCAAACAGGGTGGAAGAAATATCTTTTATAAACTTAAAAACTAACCATGTAAAAACTCAAAAAGTTGCCGGAGTGTTTGTGGCAATTGGAAGAATTCCAGAAAGTGATTTGGTAAAATCAATTATTGATTGTGACAAGCACGGGTACATTATCGCTGATGAAAATATGCACACAAACATTGATGGAGTGTTTGTTGCAGGAGACATAAGAGTGAAGAATTTACGTCAAGTTGTAACTGCATGTGCAGACGGAGCAATAGCTGCTGTAGAGGCGAATGCACACCTTTCTAAAAAATTCATTTAAGTACTATGCAATAGTGTTTTGATAAATATTTTACTACTATGCAGATATGTAATTATAACTCTAGGTATTATGCAAAGAAAGAAAAAACCACGTAAATACGTGGTTTTTTATCTTTACTATTTTTACCTTTTGTTTCTATGGAGTACTTCTCCAGAAATAAATCTTATAAACGCTTTACTAGAGTAGTTAGCAAATACTTCGCTCAACTCATCTATTTTCTCGTCGAGGTAAGGAATAAAATCTTGCAATTCTTTCATGTATACTTCTAATGAGAATTTGTTTTCGTAGGAAAGTTTTTTAGGTTTACGACTTCTTATGTTGTCATAGCTTTCATTTTGTATTTCTTCATTTATTTCATAAGCTAATTCTTCTACAGGAGCATTTTTTATTTGAGTGATGCTCTTCGCTAACATCGCTAATTTAATTTTAGCATCGGATGCAAAAATAATTTCAGAGAAGGGATTCTCTTTATTCCATCTCAAAGTATCTGAATTTTTATTAAACACATGCATCCAAAGTCTTTTATAAATTTCTTCATGAATAGGAAAACTTTTTTTGCGCACAAGCTCTTTAAAGTTTACTACGTTGTTGTCTATGTTAGGAGTCCATTTTTGTGATTTCTTTTGACTTGTAATTCCCACTACTATATTCTGGGATATCTGTGCCATTGGACCTGGAATTACTATATCAAAGTTAAGGGTTGTGTTGTAGTCATCGATAGGGGAAACCATAGGCAGCGAAAGTAAATGTAAAACCTCTGCCTTTGCCTCTACAAGCTTTACCTGTTTGAAGAAGTTATAAAAGTCTCTCGCTTCTTCTGAAAATTCTTCTTCGCCCGTCTCTATATTAGTAGTTTTTTGTAAATCAAATCTATATTCTAGGTTTAAATAATCCAAAAACGCAGATACGAAGAGCATCCTTGTGCATATTGAAGCAGATTCTTCGTACTCTTTGATTATACTATCAATAGACATTCCCGATATTAAATTTTGCATTTCCTCTCTGTTCATTTCTCTCTCCTAAATTACATATTAAGTATATTATTGTTAGGTGCTGTTGTCAATACCCAATTTGTACAAAACACGCTTATGCGAGCCTATATTTTATTTATTTGCAAAATAAAAAACGTCTAAGTTAGACGTTTTCTTTTCTAATAAACCGTACATCTGCATTCGATGTAGCTTTCTAGCCAAACCATATATATATAGCTCCTTTAAAGTTACCTCGTGGCACAGATTTAACTCTATTTAATGCTGCTTCCTTCCGGACCTGACATGGTTCATAGTAAAATCTTGCACAAGACCCTAAACTCAACACCAATACATACCATTTAAACTAGTCAACCTTAACACCTCGTGCAGCATTCAGCCCTGCATATAGAGGATTTCAGGTATAGGGCACCACTAGCTCCCCGCCTAGTACGGTATAAATATTATAATATATAATTGTACGCTTTGCAAGTGTTGTATAGATAAAACCTGCACCTCTCGACAATTATAGTCGAGAGATATTTCTCGTTCGTGCGAATATTTCTGCTATAAAAGCTGTTTTACACGTAGTCAACAGCATAAATCCTCTTGACTTTTATTTTTATAAATGCTACTATTTTGTAGTTGAATAAGTGCGATGATAAAGGACACGCTTATTTCTCACAATCATGCATAGAGAGCAGGGGACGGTGGAAGCCCTGTGGTGACGAGATTTAGGTATCACCTTTTAGCTCAAACTCTGAACTAACAGTAAGAGTTTGCGGGTACTCTACGTCATAAGAGTCGTGTGTGTTAGCACATAGTTATTGGATGGTTTTTGGCTTATATGCTGTCGTTGTTTCCGGTAACACCAGCATTTTTTTATAAAAAATGATGTTAACCTTATACGTTTTTTTATAAAAAATTATGGGTTATGGAAGGACGGGGAGCGTTACAAGAAAATCATTTATTTAAAAATTTTATATAGCACTGCAACAAATTTATCAAAAGGAAGATATATAAAATGAAAAAAGAAGTAAGCGTACCAAATTTTATACAGATGGAGCATGACACCCTTAAGTTATGGGAAGATAAGAAGTTCTTTCAAAAGCTCGTAAAACAAAACGAGAAAGGCGAAAGATTCCGTTTTTTAGACGGGCCTGCAACTGCAAATAACAGACTAGGGGTGCATCATTTCTGGGGAAGAACCCTTAAAGATATCGCGATAAGATACCACTCTTTGAAAGGTAAAAGCTGTCATTTCCAAAATGGATTTGATGCACAGGGACTTTGGGTTGAAGTTAACGTAGAAAAGGAACTTGGATTAAATGGAAAACCTGAAATTGTGGGTTATGGGCTAGACAGGTTTACCAACAAATGTATGGAAAGAGTAAATTATTTTGCCGACGAAATTACTAAGCAGAGTGTGCGAATGGGGCAATGGATGGATTGGGATAATAGTTATTATACGAACTCCGATCATAACATCACGTCTATATGGCACTTTCTAAAAAAGTGCGATGAAAAGGGTTGGATTGTAAAGAAAAATCGCCCTATGGCGTGGTGTCCTCGTTGTGGAACTAGCTTGTCTGACCATGAGTTGGCAAGCAGCTACAAAGAGGTTACGCATACAGCTTTATTTATAAAGTTGCCAGTTAAAAATACAGATTTCAAAATAGTGGCATGGACGACAACTCCATGGACGCTGTCTGCGAACGTAGCTCTTGCTGTAAATGCGAATAATGACTACGTAAAGGTACAGATGAAAGATACGGGAGAACGCCTTGTTCTCGGGCTGGAAGCTGTAAAAAATCTGAAAGGCGAATACAAGATAATTGAGCAGTTTAAAGGTGAAAAGTTACTTGAATTAGAATATGAAACATGTTTCCCTGAACTAGATACACAACAGTTTGCACATAAGATTATTCCATGGGCAGAGGTTGATAGTAAAGAGGGAAGTGGAGTTGTTCACATTGCTCCCGGTTGTGGTGCGGAAGACTTTGAGCTTGGAAAACAGTTTGATCTTCCAGAGATATGTCCGATAAATGAACAGGGGTTGTTGCTAGACAACTATGGATTTTTAGCAGGAAAGAAGACAGTGGATGTTGTTGAAGATGTTATTAACAGGCTAAAACAAGATGACAAGTTGGTGTATTCACATCTTTATAAACATAGTTATGCTCATTGCTGGAGATGTAAAACAGATATAGTTTATAAGTTAATTTCAGCATGGTTTATTAGGATGGACGAGTTGAAGCCAGCGTTATTAGATGCGGTTGAAGAAGTGGAATTCCAACCAGCTTATGCTAAAAAGAGAATGGTGGATTGGTTGACTAATATGGGAGATTGGAACATTTCTCGTAGTCGTTTTTATGGCTTACCTTTGCCTTTTTACGTATGTGAGAAATGTAGTAAAATACATGTTATTGGTAGTTTAGAAGAATTGAGAAAGCTGGCTATAAATCCGCAAGCTATCGATTCTATGCCTAATATACACAGACCTTGGATTGACGAGGTTAAAATAAAATGCGATAAGTGCGGAGAGGTACTATCACGAATTCCTGAGGTCGGAGATGTATGGCTAGATGCAGGAATTACACCTTTCAGTACAAAGAAATATTTTACAGATATAAAGTTTTTTGAAGAAAATTTCCCTAGTGATTACGTTTGTGAAATGATAGAACAAATCAAAGGTTGGTTCTATTCGTTGTTGGTTATGAGTGTGGTATTGACCGGAAAAGCTCCGTACAAAAAGCTCTCAACTTACCAATATGTGAACGACGAAAATGGAAATGAATTCCATAAGAGTGGCGGAAACAGTCTTGATGCTGACGTTGTTGCAGATAAAATGGGTGCAGACACTATAAGATATCTGTACGGTGGTGCGCCTATCGCAAATGACATGCGTTTTGGATATTCTTTAACAGATGAAGCTCGCAGAAAGATGCTAGGTTTCTGGAACATATATACTTTCTTCAACACCTATGCTTATATCGATAATCCTAACATTAAAGATTATAAAATAAACGCCAAAAATCTGTCAGTATCTGATAAATGGTTGGTGGAAAGTGTTAACAAGTTTGTGAAAGATAGTGACGAAAATTACGCTGAAAATAAAAATTACAACGTAGTAAAAGACTTTGAGGTGTTGATTGATGACATATCAAACTTCTACATTCGTTCTAACCGTAAACGTTTCTGGAAATCTGAAAATGCTGACGATCAAATGACGGCGTACTGGTTTTTGTATCATTCTATCAAGGCAATCTGTGGAGTTATGGCTCCTATAATACCATTTATGACTGACTACATTTGGAGAAATATGGTATGCGAAATAGAACCAAAAGAAGCTCCATGCGTTATGCTTAGCAAGTTTCCTACATCGCTACTGAACGAAAACTTTGAGGGTGTGATAGAGGATGTTGCAAGAGCAAGAGAAATTATTACGTTAGCGCAAAGATTGAGAAATGAGAGCCAGATAAAGATAAAGCAACCGTTAAAAAATCTATATTTGATTATTGATAAAGATACAGAAAAGGCGGTTAAAAAATTAGAAAATATCATCAAAGAAGAACTGAATATCAAAAACATTGTGTTTGAGAAAGACAATCAAAGGTTCAACATTGAATTTCTGGGAGTGAATTTCAAGACGGCGGGAGCGGTATTAAAGGGAGATGTTCAAAAACTAAAAACTCATTTGGCTAGTTTATCAGCTGGAGAAATGAAAAGGGCAGTGGTACAGTACAAAGCGGGCAAGGTTTCTACTGGCGAATTTACTAATCTTGATTCCAACATATTTACGCTTAATTTTGCACCGAAATCGGATTTTATTATAGCGATAGAGAACGGCAACACTGCGGTTCTTGACATCACGATAGATGAAAATTTAATGCTAGAAGGAATGTTCAGAGAAATTGTTCGTCAGGCACAGATATTACGTAAAGAAGCTGATTTTAACATCGAACAACGCATTTCATTGACCATTGAATCTGACAGCGATACGGTACAACAAGTACTAGCTAAGTTTGAAGATAAGATTAAGCAGGATGTTTTAGTAAGAGTATTTGGTGAAAAGATTAAAAAACCTGATATAGAAAAAACTGTTGAGATTAACGGAGAGAGCATGAGTTTCTCATTAAAAAGTTTATAACAAAAGCGGTAAAGGAGGGTAAGATGTTAGATATAATTCACGAAGATAATCATGTTTTAGTAGTCATAAAGCCACAAAATGTGCCATCTCAAGAGGATGAAAGTAAAGATGCCGATATGTTGAATATGGTTAAGGGTTATCTAAAAGAAAAGTACGATAAACCGGGTAATGTATACGCTGGGTTAGTGCATCGTCTTGACCGTCCTACCGGTGGTGTTATGGTGTTCGCCAAAACTTCTAAGGCTGCAGCGAGATTGTCTGAGCAGATAAAGAATGGCGAGTTCAAGAAAACTTATCTGGCAGTTGTAAACGGTGCGCCGAAAGAAAACAGTGGGCAGTTAGTAAATTATTTAGCCAAGAATGAGAAGTTAAATAAAGTTCAGATTGTTCCACAACTCATTGAAGGTGCAAAACTGGCAAAGTTGGAGTACTCTTTAGTAGAAAAAATCGAAAATCTTTCTTTACTAAAAGTAAATTTATTTACCGGAAGAAGCCATCAAATCCGTGTTCAACTTAAAAACGCAGGGATTCCAGTATACGGGGATGCTAAATACGGTATGGGGGAGAAGGCGAGGATGGCATTGTGGGCGTATGAATTGAAGTTTTTTCATCCAACGACAAGAGTTGCCATGACTTATAGAGTTGCGCCACCTATAGACAAAGCTCCGTGGAATTCATTTAACTATAACTTTTAGTTAAAGGCAGTATAAAGTTTGATTTGTGGGGTTTACTACAACGGATATGAAATTTAATTATAGATTAAAGTATAATGTATCGAATTTGGATAAATAAAAAAACATTCATCAACGATACTTATAGTATCAGTAATTGTTCGGTCAGGCTTGTTAGCCTGATCTTTTATTTCAGTAATTATGATAATAAAAAAACACCTGTAATAGGTGTTTGTTTTGTTATTGTTTCTTAGTTTTAAGGGAGAGATTCTAAAGTTATTTGGTTATGTATATTACTTCTTTTCCTCTATTTCCGCTATAACCACTTGAGTTGTCAGTAGCGTGGAAGCTACACTTGCAGCGTTCATTAACGCCGATTTTGCCACCAGGGTGGGATCTATAATTCCTGCCTTTATCATGTCAACATATGTATTGGTTGCTGCATCGAAGCCGTAATTGTTTTGTTTCTTTTCCAATATATTAAACTCTATAACTCCGCCATCTATCCCCGCATTTTCGCTTATCTGTCGTAGGGGAGAACTTAATGATGATAAGATGATGTTCGCACCCGTCTTCTCATCTCCTTCCAGTGTTTGTATAAACTCGAGCAACGTCTCTTTACAGTTGATTAATGCTACGCCTCCGCCTGCGACTATCCCCTCAGTTATAGCGCTTTTTGTTGCACTGATAGCATCCTCAATACGGAGCTTTTTCTCTTGCATTTCTACTTCACTCGTACATGCAACCTCAATTATTGCTATCCCACCAGTTAGCTTAGCCAGTCTTTCTTCCAGTCCAGTTTTATCGAAATCGTTCGTACTATCTTTTATTTGTGTTTTGATCTGCGCTATACGTTCCTGTAAACTTTCAGCATTGCCTCGGCCGTAACTTATTGTTGTGGAGTCCTTGGTTATATGAATTTTGCCTGCTACCCCCAAATGAGCCAATCCGCACTCTTTTAATTCCATTCCCATATCCTCGGAAATAACGCTTGCCCCCGTCATTACTGCGATGTCGTGCAACTGTGCTTTTCGACGATCAGCGTACGACGGAGCTTTGATTGCCACTACCGTTATTGCACCTCTGATTTTGTTTAGTACTAACGTGGCTAGAACCTCATGCTCTATATCTTCTGCGATTATTAATAATGGTTTGTTTTGTGTCGATACTTGCTCTAACAGTGGCAATATCTCCTGTATAGTATGTATTTTTTTATCAGTTATTAATATATAACTATCTAATAATGTGGCGTCCATTTTCTCTTGATTCGTTGCCATGTAAGGAGAGAGATAGCCTCTGTCAATCTGCATTCCTTCTACAATCTTTAGCTGTGTTTTAAATGTCTTGCCATCTTCTACAGAAATTACTCCATCTTTTCCAACGATGTCGACCGCTTCGCTTATCAGCTTTCCGACCTCTTCGTCACCAGCGCTTATAGATGATATCTGGAATATTTCTTTACTACTATTAACGGCTATGGATTGTTTATCTAACTCTGCTAGTACCACATCTGTAGCTTTCATAATTCCTTTTTTAAGAGAGATGGGATTTGCTCCTGCTGTATAGTTTTTTATACCTTCTGCAACAATCTTTTGAGCAAGCACACAGGCTGTGGTTGTACCGTCTCCTGCTAAATCGTTAGTCTTTATACTAACTTGTTTTATTAAATTAGCCCCCATGTTTTCGAAAGGGTTAGGCAAGGTGATTTCTTTCGCAATGGTTACTCCGTCGTTGGTTATAAGCGGAACTCCGAACCTTCTATCTAACACTACGTTTCTTCCTTTTGGCCCCAGTGTTATTTTTACAGCATCACATAATTTATTGACGCCTCTCTCTAATAATTTAATAGCCTCAAAATCTTTTACTATTTCATGTGCCATGTTTTTCCTCCTAATATTAATACTATTCAAAGTTATGCAATATGCCTTTAATACGAGCAGTTTACGTGCTATGCAAATAAAAGACTATTCTATGATTGCAAGAATATCTTGTTGACTTATAATTAAAAATTCTTCGTCTTTAAGTTTAAATTCATGAGCAACATATTTTGCACACAGTACTTTGTCACCTTCTTTTACTACAATTTCTATCTCGTTACCGTCCAGCTTGCCACCACTACCAACTGCTATCACAGTGGAGATAATAGGTTTCTCTGTTTGGTTATCGGGAATGATAATTGCACTTTCTTTTTTTTCTTCTTTATCAGGTTTCAAAACAATTTTATCAAACAGTGGTTTTATTTTCATATGACGCTCCTTTACTCTATCTACAATTTTATCTAAAAAAAGAAATAGTAAACTTAATATTCTTATATATGAAATTTACAGGATAGTTTTCTACAAAAAACGCCTCTTTTTTTGTAATCAAAGAATATTTAAATCACTACTTCATTATGTATAGAGTATAAAGTATGAAATAAAAAGGATGCAATAAGCTATGTCAAAAAAAATTAAGATACCCGAATACGATGGGGTAACAGTCATCAAAAGAAAAAGAAGTGGTGGAACAAAGTTTTTGATCACCGTAGGAGTTCTTTGTTTGATTACAGGTATGATATTGGTGGCAGATGTGTTCACCAGTTATTTTGCCACAGGAGAATTCAAGCTTTCTTTATTTTCAACCACTTCCCAGAAAAGCAGGAGCAAATACTTTGCTGTAGTGCTAGCCGAGTACGACTCGTACGACCAAGCAGAGAACGCTAGTGCGAGTACGGTTGTTGGTGGGGCGGGCAGTTACGTTTGGCAGGACGGGGAGAAGTTTTTGTTGATGGCCAATATTTACAGCAACAAAGCAGATGCGGAAAGCGTTATGCAAAATTTACAAGATTCGCAGTATGATGCTTTTCTAAAAGAGATAGAATTCAGCAACTCGTCGTTTTCACAGGATATTGTAAAGGAAGTAATGGAGCATTTTGACAGCGTTTACACGGAGTTGTACTCCAATAGCTTGAAGCTGGATAAGAAAGAAATACTGTATACCATGGCAAGTTCAAATATAAACACCTTGAAGAGTCAGACAAAAATTCTGTTATCGAAGGTGTCGTTGAATGTATCAGACGTAGATATAAAGGAGCGGTTAACGGAGGGTCTAATAAAGTTACAGGATAGTTTGGAAAGCGCTAGTTTAAAGTTGTTGTATAACGAGAGAAATAGTTATGTAATTAAGTACGGTATTGTAGATTGCGTCAAGATTAAATTTGAGTTGTATAACGCTGTAGTTTAGCTAACTACGGAGTAAAGTTGCAGGAGTGACATTAAAATACAAATTAAGTTTGCAAAAGGATAGTTTTTATAGTAAAATAAAAGCATGAAAAAAGTATCTTGGAAAAGTTTTTTAATTAAATATTCAATTATACTGCTACTTTTAGTTGCAGACATCGTTACGAAAGTTGTTTTCGAAAAGAGACTTGCGGATACGGGAGAAACCATCATGTTTATTGATGGGTTCTTGAGTTTCACGTATGTACAAAACACGGGTGCTGCATTTGGAATATTTGGTAACGGTATAATCTTTCTTATCATAATGAGTTGCATTATGGTAGCATTATTTGTGTTCATGGATGTGATTACACCTAGACAAAACGGCTGGTATTGGGCGGGTTTCTGTCTGATCATGGCAGGCGCTATTGGCAACTTATACGACAGAATTTTTAAGGGGTTTGTACGTGATTTTATCCAGTTTGAGTTTATGTCATTCCCTGTGTTCAATTTAGCAGATACTTTCTTATCTGTGGGAATAATTTGTTACACAATCTTCTTCTTATTCTTTAGCATGAAAGATGTGAAAAAGGTGTAGCGTATGAGAGAATTTACGACAGAAAAAGAAGATAAAAATGTTAGATTAGATATGTTTCTCCTAGAGAAGTTGCAAGACAAGACTCGTAGTAGCATCAAAAAGATGATTGAGGAGGGCGATGTCACTGTCAACGGGAAGAAGGTTAAAGCAGGTTATTCTTTAGCTATTGGGGAAAGTATTTCCGTAAAAAATATAGAATCTAAACAGACGGACGCTGTTGCACAAGATATTCCGCTAGATATTATATACGAGGATAACGATTTTGCGGTAATAAACAAACCTCAGGGAATGGTGGTGCATCCCAGTGTAGGTAATTATACGGGCACTTTAGTTAATGCACTGCTGTACAATGTAGACAGTTTAAGTAGCATAAACGGTGCAGTTAGACCGGGTATAATACATCGGCTGGATAAAGATACAAGCGGGCTGATAGTCATTGCTAAGAATGATAAAGCTCACATGCATCTAAGCAAGCAGATTGCTGACAAGACCTGTCGCAGGATTTATATTGCGTTGCTCGATGGTACGCTGAAGGAGTTGAAGGGTGAAGTGGAGAATTATATTGGTACTGACCCGAAAAAACCTCTGAGAAAAACGGTGTTGACTAACGGCAAAGGCAAGTACGCAAAAACGTACTTTGAGGTGCTAAAATACTATAGAGGATACACGCTTGCTAAGTTTGAACTGAGCACGGGACGTACCCATCAAATACGTGTTCACAGCAGGTTTTTACATCGTCCGATCGTGGGGGATAAACTGTATAATTTCAATAAACCTAAATTTAAGCTCAAGGGACAGTTGTTGCATGCGACTGAGTTGGTATTGGTTCATCCTACAACTAACAAAGAGATGAAATTCACCTGTGATCTGCCTGAATATTTTTCGAAAATACTTGCTTCTTTGCAAGAAATATAGTCTTTTTTTAGCAGGGATTGTTTGATTATTTGAGATTATTGTGTTATGATAATACTTGCTTAGGAGGAAACGAAATATGGCTAAACCAACAAAAGAAACAGTTAGGATAAGTTTACGAGCGTTTGTTAACTTCATCGCGTACATATCTGTAATCTGTGTTGGAGTCGCTCTTATGTTAAAAAACACAGCAGTGGGAAGTTCTTTCACGCTGATTGCTAACGTAATTGCATACTCTATCACGGCTATATGCGGGTTTTTGTATGCTAAAAGTAAAAGAAATATGTTATTTCTTGTACTGTGGGTTATCGCGGTTGCTCTTATCATAATTTCTTATGTAATTTAGTGTATTAGTGTGTTGTTATGGATATTAAAAAACAGATACGAAAAATCTTTAGTAGTAAGTTCAACATAGTGATTATTGTGATGTTAGTTGTCGCGGTGGTGTTGACTATACTGTCACAATTACATATAGCTATATTAATCTCTGCACTTGCACTACTGTGTGTGCTCTGTCTTACAATCGCCATACGAATTATCGTAGACTACAAGAATATATATAACAAATACGCACGTGCGTCGTTGCACGCTACTCAAGAGCAAGAAGAAAACATACAAGTCGAAATCAAAAAGCTTAAACGAGATATGTTAATTCGTATCATACTGTTTATATTCTTCGCAGTAGTTTTCTTATTAGCAACAATTAAAGCAATATAAAGGGAGAGAAAAATGAAGTATAAAGTAGAAAAGAAAAAGGGGCAGGTTGTTTTAGAGGTAACAATTAGCAAAGAAGAATGGGAAAAGGATTTAGAAGAGGCTTATAAAAATCATGCTTCAAAGTTTAATGTTGAAGGATTTAGAAAGGGTAAAGCTCCTAGAAGAGTTATAGAGCAGATGTACGGCAAGGGAGTCTTCTTTGAAGATGCTATAAATGGCGGTTTCTATAAATACTATGTAGAGATATTAAACGCTGAAAAGGATATTGAGCCTATAGATATGCCGTCTGTAGACGTGAAGAGTATTGACGATAAAGGCACTGTGCTTATTGCTACTGTAGAGGTTAGACCGGAAGTGAAGATGGGGCAGTACAAAGGATTGGGTATCTCTGAAAAAGCTAAAAATGTCACAGCTGCTAATGTAAACGAAGAAGTGAAAAAAGAACAGCAAAAACATGCGAGATTAATTGAAGTGCAGGAACCGTTAGAAAATGGTTACATAGCCAACATCGATTTCGAGGGATATGTTGAAGATAAGAAGTTTGATGGCGGAACGAGCGAGGGATACGATTTAGAGCTTGGTTCACACAGCTTTATTGATACTTTCGAAGATCAGTTAATTGGCTTAAAAGCGGGAGATAAAAAAGACGTTAAGGTGTCTTTCCCTAGCAATTATCAGGCGAAAGAGTTAGCGGGTAAACCTGCTGTTTTCAAGGTTAAGATTAACTATGTGAAGAAAAAAGAGTTGCCTGAGTTAGATGACAAATTTGCTGCAGATGTTTCTTCGTTCGAGACAATGGCAGAGTTTAAGGATGATATTAAGAAGTCGTTACAAAGTAAGGCTGAGAAGACCGCTCGTGCTAACACAGAAAACGCTATTATCGAAAAAATAATAAGTAATATGAGCGTGGAAGTTCCAAACGCTATAATTGAGCAAGAAACAGATGCTATCATCAGAGATATGGAGAACCGTTTGATGTATCAAGGGCTTAAATTTGATGATTATCTAAGTTATATCCAGATGTCTATGGAAGAGTTCAGAAAGAATAAAAAAGCAGAGGCGGTTAAATCTGCTAAAGTTAGAATGGCTATGCAAGAGATAATTCGTTTGGAAAAGATGGATGTTACTAAGGAAGAGATTAATGACAAGATTAAAGAACTGGCAAAAATAGCTAAAAAACCTTTAAAAGAGTTTAAAGAAAGTGTAACTGAACAACGAATAAATTATATCCAGAATGATATACTTTTAAATAAGCTTATTAACTTCCTTGTGGAGAACAATAAGTAATATAAGGATGGTGTGTTATGTTAGTACCTATGGTTGTTGACCAGACAAGTGCTGGAGAAAGAAGTTATGATATATATTCACGGTTATTAGAAGATAGAATTGTATTTATAACGGGAGAAATAAATGATGCTACTGCAAATACGATAGTAGCTCAACTTATTTATCTTGAGGGGAAAAATCCTGATAAAGATATTTCGTTGTATATTAACAGTCCAGGAGGGAGTGTTTCTGCTGGAATGGCTATATACGACACTATAAAGTATATAAAATGTGATGTTTCCACTATCTGTATAGGGCTTGCTGCTTCTATGGCTGCTATTTTATTGAGCAGCGGAACAAAGGGAAAAAGATTCTGTTTGCCTAATAGTGAGGTGATGATTCATCAGCCTCTTGGTGGAGTGCAAGGTCAGGCGACAGATATTGAAATTACATCCAAGCATATTATTGGAATCAAAAAGAAAATAAATAAGATTCTGCAACAAAATAGTGGACAGTCTTTAGATAAAATAGAAAACGATGTCGAAAGAGATTACTATATGTCTGCAGACGAAGCACAAAAGTATGGTTTGGTGGATAAAGTCATCGCTAAAAGAAAATAATAACTTTGACATCGTTTAGCCATAAACTGTACGCCAAGGGCATACTTATTATATATACGAATAAGTAAGAACAAAAAACATATACCGAACATAAAATTTATAAACTTTGTCTATGGAGATTTGCATGAAAAATAATAATATGTACTGTTCATTCTGTGGTAAAAGCCAGTCGGAAACTAAAAAATTAATCGCTAGCCCTGATGGGTTAGCCTTTATTTGCGACGATTGTGTGCGTATATGTAAAGATATAATGAGTGAGGACCCAAAAGAGTCGTTTGGTAAGATAGATTTACCAACGCCGACCGAACTTAAGAAGACGTTAGATGAGTATATTATCGGTCAAGACGGGGCTAAAAGAGTGTTGAGTGTTGCGGTATATAATCATTATAAGAGAATTAATTACAACATCGAGAGCAAGGAAAATAAGACGGGTATAGAGCTCGATTTAGATAAGAGCAATGTCTTGATGATAGGGCCGACAGGTAGCGGGAAAACGTTGCTTGCGAAGACTTTGGCGAAGATACTGAAAGTTCCTTTCGCACAAGCAGATGCAACCACTCTTACTGAGGCAGGATACGTTGGAGAAGACGTAGAAAACATCCTATTGAAGCTGATTCAGAACGCTGATTATGATATTAAAAAGGCGGAGCGTGGGATTATATACATTGACGAAATCGATAAAATAAGTCGTAAATCTGAGAATCGCAGTATCACTCGAGATGTCAGCGGTGAAGGCGTGCAACAAGCCCTGTTAAAGATTATAGAAAGTACGATTGCGTCCGTTCCTCCTCAAGGTGGTAGAAAGCATCCGCATCAAGAACTGTTACAGATTGACACGACAAATATTCTCTTCATATGTGGCGGAGCTTTTGTCGGACTAAGCAAAATTATCGAGAAGAGAAAAGGTACAGCACTTGGTTTTAACGTAGAGGTTAAGGCGAAGAGAGATGAGAAGATAGGGGAGCTGATAAAAGAAATTCAGCCACAAGATTTGATTGGGTTTGGTTTAATCCCAGAGTTTGTAGGAAGGTTGCCGATAGTTGTTGGCTTGAACGATTTGGACGAAGATGCACTAATCGAGATTATGCAGAGACCTAAAAACGCTATAACTAAGCAGTATAAACAGATGTTTAAAATCGACGGAGTTGAGCTTGAATTCGACTCAAGTGCGATAACAGCGGTTGCTAAAAAAGCGATAGCGCTAAAGACAGGGGCTCGCGGATTACGTACAATATTGGAAGATAGTATGTTAGACCTGATGTTCTTAGCTCCGAGTGATAAAACGATCAAAAAGATTATCTTAAATGAAAAAAGCATTCTCAAAGAGGAAGAGCCAGAAATTATAAGGATAGAAGCGAAACAAAAAAAAGAAGACAAGGTTTCTTAACATAAGCTGTTAGGGGGTACAAATGAAGATTAATACTAGCACATTTTTTATCAGTGCTACCGATAAATACGTCAAAGATGAGAAGTCTCAGATTGCTTTTGTCGGTCGTAGTAATGTCGGCAAAAGCTCTCTACTGAATATGTTGGTGAATCAGAAAAAACTTGCGCGTACAAGTAGCACACCCGGCAGAACACGTCTTATAAATTATTTTTTAATTAATGAAGAATTCTATTTTGTAGATTTACCGGGTTATGGTTTTGCCAAGGCAAGTAAAGATGAAATTCACAGATGGCAAGGATTGATTGAACCATATTTACTACAGAACGAAAAGCTTAGATGTATATGTGTTTTGGTTGACTGTCGTCATGACGCCTCGCAATACGATTTGCAGATGATAGAATTCTTATCATACTACAGATTACCATTTATTGTAGTTGCAACAAAGTGTGATAAGTTAACAAAGAGCAAAGTAAAACCTACGTTGACAAAGCTCGCAAACTCTCTGGGGTTAGCACGAGATAATATCATCGGAATAAGTAGTGTAACAGGGTATGGCAAAGAAGAATTGCTTGATAAAATTGAAGAATTTCTAAACTAGGTAAAAGGTAAAATAAGAAGAGAGGGAAACTCTTTTTATTTTTTGCATAGTACGTATAATACTCGTTATAAAGCCATTATTCTCCTTAATGCATAATACCTAATGTACAAGTTTATTTGTTTGAATAGTACTGATGTGGAAGCCTTAACAAGGGCGTAAAGCACATATTTTTTTGTTTGTTCATATAGTGTAATATACATGCTTATTAAATAGGAGGTAATTACATAATGTCATTTTTTTCAGGAAGTAGAACGACATACTGTCCAGGTCCAATCACGGGTAATCCGTTAAATGGTTTGTGCGAAAAGGCATGTATTCATACTCAAAAAGTGTTTGATGCATGTTTGAAACAAATCCAGGAAAATGGAGTACAGATTAGTGTTTCAAATTTTGTCCCTGCAAATCCAGTGGAGCCTTTAACTTTTATCGGTTGTTCAGTTGATCCAAGCGATGTTACTTTAACAGATGTTTCAGTAGACCGATTCGACGACAAACCTTGTTTTGCTAGAATATCTGCAAACGTTAATATCCCTGTTACTATAAATTACACAGATGCAAACGGGGTAGAGGGTAGTGCAACGGGTATCATAACAGTTAGTCAAGACGTGGTTCTTTATGTGCCACAGCCATCAATCGTGCCTTTTGGCGTTGATGCATTCGCTAACATGGTTTGCGCAGACGGAGATTATATTGGTTCAGGCGTATTCAGTATCGATACATGTATCACAATCATCATGAGAATAGTTGTAGAGGCGGATATTTTAGTTCCAACATATGGATACTGTCCAATTCCACCTTGTCAGGATTTCTCACAAGACGTATGTAGTGGATTCTTTGAATTGCCGCTTTATCCAGCGCAACAGCCAGTTCAAGGAACTAACTGCGGAAGCTCAGTTTAATATATACAATCAGAAAACTTACAACATTTATAAACTTTTAACTCTCACCTATGGGTGGGAGTTTTTGTTTCCTTTGATTAATAAGATTGTGTTTTTATTGCAAATAAGGTATAATATAATTAGAAATATGTGTATAATAGCCGCACATATAAAGGGGAAAACACTTTGAAAGTATTTGCAATTAGTGACTTGCATTTAAGTATAAACTGTAACAAGCCCATGGATATTTTCGGTCCAGTGTGGGAAAATTATTTGTCTGATATAGAAAAAAGTTGGAACAAGAACGTTAAGAAGAACGACATTGTGTTGTTAGCTGGCGATCATTCTTGGGCGATGAAACTTCAAGATGCAAGGGCGGATATAGACTATATATCTTCTTTGCCGGGTATAAAGGTGCTAATCAAGGGAAACCACGATTACTGGTGGGGCAGTATATCTGGTGTGCGTGGCATACTAAAAAACAACACGTACGCGATACAAAACGATGCTGTAAAGATCGGTAGATATATAATATGTGGTTCACGCGGCTGGACATTGCCAGATAGAGGGAGATATAAATCTGAAGAAGATAAAAAGATATACTTGAGAGAGTTGAATCGTCTTGAGTTGTCGCTCAAACAAGCACAAACTTTGAAGACGAAAAAAGAGAAGGTTGTAGCCATGTTACACTATCCACCATTTAACTATAAACAGGATGACAGCGACGTTACGCAGTTGTTAGAAAAATATAATGTTGATGTTGTGGTTTATGGTCATTTGCATGGATATGAAGAAAAAACACAGAAGCTAGTGTACGTAAAGAACGGAATAAAGTACTATTTAACGTCATGTGATTTGGTGCACAACAAGTTGGTAAGGATTTTTTAATGGAAGAAAAACAGCAGCAGTCGGTTGAATTTGAGGGTTGTTTCCGCGGAACTATTTCGTCTGCAGGAAAAGTTTCTTTGCCTGAAGTTTTTGATGAACAACTGCAAGGAAAGTATATATTAAGTATATTTAATACAGAACTAAACGCTCCTGAACGCACCGTTAACTCCTTGAAAATCTATCCTATTGAGTATTTTGAGAAGATAATTAAAAAGATATTTGATTACGAAGATATCTTTGCATATATCAGAATGCCTAAGGCAGAAAGAGATAATTTCCGCATGATTTGTGCAAATACTTATTCTGTAACGGGTGAACATGGAGATTATACCTATCCATTCGCACAGTTGAAAAAATTTGGAGAATTTTTACCTGAGAATCCACAGCCAGTTGTTTTTTGGGGTAAAGGTCGTTACATAGAGCTATGGCCAGAACATGCTTTTGTGAAAGAACATCCAGAAATCTCTCCGCAGGGTAGAAAACCTAGGGGGAGAAAGTAATGTCGCAGATAAAATTTAACCATGTGCCTGTAATGTTACAGGAATGTATTAACGGTTTAAACATCTCCAAAGATGGAATATATGTTGACGGTACTCTCGGTGGTGGTGGACATAGTGCAGAGATTGTAAAACGGCTACGTAACGGCAAATTAGTGGCTATTGATAAAGATCTGGATGCTCTAGAAATCTGTAGAGAACGTTTTAAGGATTTCGGAGATAAAGTGATATTTGTACATTCTGATTTTAAAGATTGTAAGAAGGCATTGTCATCTGTCGGGATTAAAAAAGTAGACGGTATTTTACTGGATTTGGGTGTAAGTAGCTATCAGATTGACACTCCGGATAGAGGCTTTTCCTATCGTTTTGATGGGCCGTTAGATATGCGTATGAACCAAGAGAACACTTTAACGGCGTACGATGTGGTAAACACGTACTCTCCAGCTGAGTTAGCACGTATACTCCATGTGTACGGAGAGGAAAATAACGCACGAGTTATTGTCAATGCTATATGCAAACGACGAGATATCTCTCCTATAAAAAGCACGAAAGAATTGGTGGAGATAGTAGAGGGAGCTATTCCACAGCGGTATAAAATCCGAGGAAGTGCCGCTAAAAAGACCTTCCAAGCAATTCGTATTGAGGTTAACGGAGAGTTGTCCGGATTGGACAGGGCTATAACTGATATGGTTGGCTTGCTCAATAAAGGTGGTAGATTAGCGATAATTACGTTCCATTCTCTAGAAGATAGGATTGTTAAAAACGTATTTAAGTTGCTATGTACTGACTGCATATGTGATAAAAGTGCGCCTGTATGTATATGTAATCACCAAGCAGAATGTGTGCATATTACAAAAAAACCGACAATTGCTAGTGCAGAGGAACTGTCACAAAACAAGCGTAGTTCCAGCGCAAAGTTACGTATTATAGAGAAAAAATAGAGTTGCAAAATATGTCTAACAGTGCAGACATATTTTTTTGTAAATCATTTGCTTAAAAATACATCTCGATGTATAATTATAAATAACCGTTTATGATTATATTTTATATGGAGGTATGTATGGCTAGATTATCCAAGTTCGTGTTGACTGAGACAAAAAGAGATTTAACTAGTTCTGTAGATAATGTGAGTGTAAAACCTGCTGTCGAAAAGCAGATAGATAAATTTAGTAGTAATTATACCTCAAAGAAAATAAATGAGCTTTACAACGAGTTCGATGCCATTACATTATCCCCGAAAGAGATAGAAGACAACCAAGAACATTCTATAGAAGGAAATAAACATTCCTTTAAAACAATGTTGATTCTAGGAGTATCGGCAATTGTTTCGTTGTTACTGGGAGCGATGTTCATATATAATATTTTTGTAATAAAAGATTATTCCTCTAGCATAGATTTATTACAGAGAGATGTTGCAGTTTCACAGGCTCAAATGGATATTTCCTACGAGAAGTATACCCAGTTGTCTGATCAGGTGTCGATTAGTGAGGAGCTTGCTAAAGAGGGCTACCAACAAGCGGGTGAGACGGTCAGTATTAAAAGGCTACCTAGAATCGAGGTAAAACAGAAAGACGCTGAAACCAACTGGTTTAGTC
The DNA here is from genome assembly GCA_964368425.1 of uncultured Lachnospiraceae bacterium. Classification (GTDB taxonomy): domain Bacteria; phylum Bacillota; class Clostridia; order Christensenellales; family UBA1242; genus CAYJAP01. The sequence goes on from CAYJAP010000008.1 coordinate 21,581, forward strand.
GCTTGTGTAATTTCACAGCTAAGGTGTTTGGAAGATAAGCAGCATTCTCATTCTTTGAGAGGGTGCTATGAACAACAGTAAATTATCATTACAAAAAAGAATGTTATTAGTATTTATGCTGATAGCATTTGTTTTTGTCGTTGTCTTTTTTCGGTTAGGGCACATACAACTTATCTCCGGCAACTGGTTACAGGCAATGGTTATGGAACAGTGGATGCGTGATTTACCTATTAACGCCAGTAGAGGACTTATGTACGATATCAACGGCAACTTGCTCGCGACGAACTACAGTACTTTCGACGTGTATGTCCGTGGAAGTATGGTTAAAAACAGCGAGCAGGTTGCAAGAGTGTTACATAAATATTTGGGAGTTTCTTACGAAGTAGCGCTAGAGAAAGCCAAGAATCGGTCAGTCGGTGAGGTGTTAATAAAATTACAGGTTGAAGAGTCCGTGGCAAAGGCTATTATAGCTGAAAAAGTTTCGGGGATTTTGTTAAGCGAGAACAGTAAGAGATACTATCCGTACGGAGATTTGTTAACACAAGTGTTGGGTTATACCACCATCGACAACGTCGGACAGTCGGCGTTAGAAACGTATTACAATCGATATTTGACAGGTGTAAACGGGTATGTATTAAATGAAAGTGACGTTAAAGGGGTGCAGATAGAAGGGACGTTGGAACAGTATATTCCTAGTATTGCAGGACAAAATCTAAACCTGACGATCGATGTAAACATCCAAATTGCGTGTGAGAATGCTTTACGGGCGTTAGTTGAAGCAGAAAAACCTAAGAGTGCTACAATGATTGTCATGAATCCTAACAC
>CAYJAP010000009.1:0-18085 GCA_964368425.1 uncultured Lachnospiraceae bacterium
GAATATAGGGCTCAAACATCGGGGCATCTTAAAACAATATATTTTCAAAGTCTCCTCCAAAAGTTAGTTTTAATATTATATGTGTTGAGGAAAATAAACGTGAAAAAAAGAGAATTATTCTCTCTTTTTTGTTTTATTACACTGAAGTTTTAATCTGAGAAATAAACTTCTTTTTGTCTTTTTCTTTGTATAAAGCACTACCTAAAGCTACGATATCTATACCCGCTTTAACAAGTTCCGAAATGTTTTGTAAGTTAATTCCACCGTCGCCTTGAATCTTACAGTTCAATTTGTTTGCGGTAATTATCTTTTTAACCTTCTTAATTCTTGCTAGACTTCCTTTTATAAACGACTGCCCACTCGCACCTGGTTCAACACTCATCACCATTATTGAATCTATATGTGGCAGAAACCTCTCAACCTTTTCTATCGGAGTTGACGGTCTTATACTAAGTCCGAATAATATCCCACTTTTACGAACGTGCTCTATCGCCTGTAATATCTCTAAATCGCTTTTGTAAGCCTCTAAATGGGTTATTATACGATGTAATTTTAAGTGAGTGTACTTCTTAATCATTGATAACGGACTGTCTACCATCAGATGAACTTCGAGAGGTAATAACGTCTTATGGCAGAGCATGTCAACCGTGTCAATATCCAAGCGACTTCCTGGCACGAACTTTCCGTCCATTACGTCACAGTGAAGGAAATCTGCTCCACTCTTTTGCATCAAAAGAGCGTATTTTACTAGATTATCCCCTTCCGGTATTAATGTACTTGCTGAAACCTTTACCATAACTTTCTCCTACTAATTGTACTTATTATCATACTGTTTTTTTACTTCTTCGTACAGCTGTAAATATCTTTTATATCTTTCGCTATTTATCTTTTCACTCTCTACGCCAGCCACGACTCCGCACTCTTTTGCCTTCGTGTTTTTGTGTGAACAATTCAAGTACCTACAGCCCTCTCTGAACCCGTTAAAATCAGCGTAGTATCTCTCTAATTCTGCAGGATTTATGTCTCTTAGCTCTAGCATTGAGAACCCTGGAGTATCCGCTATGAACATATCTTCTATAACGAATATCTGACTTTCCCTCGTGGTGTGTCTGCCCCTGTCAATCTTTGCACTCAAAGTGTTTGTACTCAGCTGCAACCCACCTATTTTGTTCAGTATACTGCTTTTACCGACTGCACTTTGCCCAGCGAACGCCGTAACTTTCTCTCGCATTTTACCTTTTAGCTCGTCAATCCCCTCTCCACTAACTGCACTACATAATACTATATCAGCTATCTCTTTATATTGTGAAGTGATTTCCTCTATAAAAGTTTTAGAAGCTATATCCGCTTTATTTATAGCGATTACTGGCTCAATACCGAGTATAACGCAGTTTATCAGTAGTTTGTCCACCAACATCAAATCAGGAGCTGGTGTATAACCGATCACTATAATAAGCTGGTCGAGGTTAGCTATCTTTGGACGAGTAATCATATTTTTTCGTGGTGCTATGTCGGTGATAACAAATTCGCCTGCAGAGTATTCGTCTTGTTGCAACTTTACGTAGTCGCCAGGAAGAATTTTTGTATCACGTTTTAGTTTACCTCGAGATTTCGCCATAACAACATTACCGTCAAATAACACGGTAAACTTGGCAGCCATTCCCTTTAAAACTAATCCATAATTTTTTTCTATCATTTTCCCTCTTTGTTGATTTCGCTGTTTCTTAGTTGCCCGCATGCTCCCAGCACGTCATCTCCCATCGAGCGACGTATAGTAGCACTAACTTTATGTTGTAAAAGAGTTGCTAAAAAGCTCTTAGTTTCTTGCTCAGAAACACCTTTTAATCCTCTTTCCGGCACTTCGTTCAGACGAATTAAGTTAACATGGCAAGGTAACCCGCGCAACAATTCCGCTAACTCTCTGGCATGTTGAGTGCTGTTATTAACGCCCTTGATAAGCGTATATTCGATGATAATTCTACGGTTCGTTCTCGCATGATAATATCGGGCAGCATCCAGTAACGTCGCGATGCTAAAACGTCGCGCTATCGGCATTATCTGCTTTCTAACCTCATCATTACTTGCGTGTAAAGATATACACAATGTGACACTATACCCCGCATCTGCAAGAGCCTCTATCTTTGACGGAACGCCGCAGGTAGAAACCGAGATGTTACGCACACTGATATTAAGACTGTTTTCTGAAGTAATCAACGCCAAAAATTTGATTAGATTATCGTAGTTGTCTAACGGCTCGCCCGTTCCCATTAACACAGTGTTAGTGATTTTTCGCTCTTTTACATTACCGCCGATATCTTTATTAACCGCTATAACCTGTCCTAAAATCTCTCCAGCAGACAGGTTTCTGATGAATCCGTTCAACCCACTTGCACAAAAAGTACAGTTCATTTTACATCCAACTTGTGTGCTGATACACAGGCTACTACCGTACTTATACTGCATCAACACGCCTTCGATGATGTTACCGTCATGGAGTTTGAATAAATACTTTATTGTTTTGTCTTTTGACACTTTTTTCTTATAGATTTCTACTGCCTGTAAGGCATAATTTTCGTCTTGTAACTTTTGCAATAAACTCTTAGGAAGATTGACTTTATCACTGTAGTTTAGTCCGTTTTGCATAGCAGTAAAAAGCTGAGAGCCTCTATACTTTGGCTCGCCCAATTTCTCTATAAAAGAGATTGTTTCTGCTAAATTTTTATCCATTAAAATCTTCATCTTATTTCCCTAATACCGTCCCTACTTCAATCTTCTTGCCGTTTAAATAATCTTTCGCCGGCATCACTCTGCTATTCTCTGGCTGTATACTTGTTAGCGAGAGATATCCATCGCCAACCTTTACAATAAGCCCGTTTTTACTATCTGCATAAACAACCTCGCCGGGTTTGTGTTTTAGATTGCTATCCAGCTGAACCTCACATGCTGAATATATCTTGAGCAATTTACCAGCCAAAGTTGTAAAAGCCACTGGCCATGGGTTATATGCCCTGATACTGTTGATAATTTCTTTACTTGATAAACGGAAGTTTATGTTCCCGTCTTCCTTGGTAATTTTCTTTGTGAAAGTGGCTTTACTGTCGTCTTGTTCCGTGTAAGTTACTTTTCCGCTTTCCACCAACTTCAATGCTTTAACAATCGCCTGCGCTCCTAGCACAGCTAGTTTATCTGATACCGTTGCCGTGTTATCATCCTCGTCTATACGTATTTTATCTTGTAGTACTATCGGTCCGTCATCCATACCTATAGCTGTTTTTAGGATAGTTACTCCCGTCTCAGGTTCACCGTTTTTTATTGCGGCTTGGATAGGAGATGTGCCCCTGTAAGCTGGTAACAGACTTACGTGAATGTTGAATATTCCATAAGGTGCAATGTCGATTATTTCCTGACTAAATAGCTGACCATAAGCACAACTTACCATAATATCCGGACGTAAAGAGCGTAGTTCTTCTACTCCCTGCGTTCGGATTTTTTCATATTGTAATACCTTTATTCCGTGCTTTACTGCCTCTTGCTTCACCGGTGGAAAAACTACCTGCTGTCCGCGTCCAGATATTTTGTCTGTCTGTGTAACAACCGCTACGACTTCAAAGTTTTGTATCAAGGATTTTAGACTTGGTACTGCTAATTCAGGAGTTCCAAAAAAAATTACTCTCACTGGTCTGCTTCCTTTTTCTCTTCCATTTTATCTGTAAACAGCACTCCGTCCAGATGATCCAACTCGTGAAATATCGCTCGTGAAAAAAACCCTTTTGCTTCTTTTTCAAAGAAATTTCCATGTCTATCTTGTGCTTTTAACTTCACATAGTTAGGACGTGTCACATATCCGCTAACCCCGTCAACACTTAAACATGCTTCCAATGCAGTGTGTGTACCTTTAGTTTTTATAACTACAGGGTTGATCATTTCCAGATAAATATCGTTTACATTTACAACAGCTACTCTGCGTAATACACCTATCTGGGGTGCAGCTAGCCCACACCCGTCATGCTTCAGCATGGTTTCTTTCATGTCATCAAGCAGTTGTGCCAAAGACGAGTCAAAAGACGTAACCGGTTTACACTGTTTACGCAAACATTCTTCACCTGTCTGAACTATTTTTCTTAGCGCCATGACTCCTCCTTTAACGCATTAATTTTATCATAAACCACATAAAATATCTAGTAGTTTATAAAACTAACTTAGGCTCAATGGATTTGTTTCCATAAAAATACTTATTTTGCTGTTATTCACATCATTAACCAACTGGTACATTTCTTGTAAAATAGCTTCTTCTTTTGGCAAGGAAAATCTTGTAACGATCTGGTATCTAAACTTGTTTTTTATCTTAGTTACAGGAGATTTCATAGCTTCTAAGAAATAGAAATCTTCCTTATATTTTACTCTAATATCTTTAAAAGACATAAATAATTTATGTGTGATATCTTTCGCTATATCGTCATTTTCGCTCGATATTAGCACTCTGACAACCTTAGCGAATGGTGGAAAGTTGGTGACATTACGTAGATTTATTTCTTTGTCGAAAAACTTTTTGTAGTCATAATTAGCCGCCATCTTATAGACGAAATGACGTGGAAAATATGTCTGTAGAATGACGTGCCCTTCTAGCTTATCTCTACCTGCTCTACCTGCTACCTGCGTAACTAGCTGGAAGGTTTTCTCTGCTGCTCTAAAATCTGAGAAATATAAACTTAGGTCAGCATTTAAAACACCAACAAATGTCACTTCGCTGAAATCGTGTCCTTTCGCTATCATCTGTGTTCCTACAAGTATGCACGGTTTACTCTCGCTAAATTCTTTTAAAATCTTAGCATGGGCGTCTTTTGTCCTTGTAGTGTCGTTATCCATACGTAAAATCTTGACTGCAGGGAACATTTCCTGTAAATCCCGCACGACTTTTTCTGTCCCTATATTTCCCAACTTCAAGTCTTTACTTCCGCACTTCTCACATGTGTTTACCACTCTATATCTCTTGCCACAGTAATGACACTTCAACTCATTATCATAACGATGGTAAACTAATGGAACGTCGCACTGTTCGCACATAGGAATGTGTCCGCAGTTACGGCACATAATGAAAGAGGAATAACCTCTACGGTTGATGAACAACATCGCTTGACTTTTCTTTTCAACCACTTGAGATAGTTCTTCTAACAGTCTGCCTGAAAATCCACTGACGTTGCCGCCACGGAATTCTTTAACCATGTCGATAATCTCTATTGTAGGCATGTTTCTATTATTCACTCTAGTTGGTAATTCCAGCAAAGAGTATTCGCCTATCTTCGCCTTATGGTAGGTTTCTACACTAGGAGTTGCACTACCCAAGATGAGTGGACACTCATTGTACTTCGCTCGTATAACTGCAACCTCGCTGGTGTCGTATCGGGGATTACTCTCGGATATGTACGAGTTATCGTGCTCCTCATCAATGATGATCACTCCTACGTTCTCAGTAGGTGCAAAAATAGCACTTCTAGCACCCACAACTATCTTCGCCTCGTTACTGTATATTCGTTGCCACTGATCGTACTTTTCACCGTCACTTAATCCACTGTGCAACACAGCAATCTTGTCGCCAAATCGATTAGTAAACTGCTCTACAACTTGAGGAGTTAGCGATATCTCCGGTACAAGCATGATAGCTGTTTTTTCGTCTTCCAGCACTTTGTCTATGATATTTAAATATGCCTCAGTCTTTCCACTTCCTGTAACACCGTGCAAAACAAAAACACCTTTTTTCTCTGTGATAACCTTATTTATTACACTCTTCTGTGCTTCCGTCAATCGGATTTTCTTATCTGCTTTTTCTTTGGTTAATGATAGCGGCGTTCGTATATTCTGTTTCCCAAATTTCCGAACAACGTTCATCTCTATCAGTTTATTAAGAGACGCAGCCCCATATTTCTTAGACAGGTATGTTGCTTCCAGAGAACCTTTATTTTGTAACTCAAAGATAATCTTTCGCTGATTTACAGCGTTACTTCTTATATTAACATTTGCAAGTTTTTCTTCATCTAGTGAGATAAAAAAGATGTTGCTTTCCTTCGTCTTGTTATTTCTTAATTGAGACGGGATAACCAGTCTAATAGCGTCCACCATACGAATATTATATTTTTTCTTCAATTCATGACAGAGGGCAATGAGTTCTTGTTTAATCAGAGGCTTTGTGTCTAGCGCTTTTATTACACTCTTTATTTCTTTATCGTAGTTGCTGCTTTCTTTTATGTTGATTATATAGCCCTCAATCTTACGGTTGCCGAACGGAACAAGAACCCGACTACCCACCTTAATGGATTCGTCAGGTAAAATGTAGTCAAATATTTTATCTACGTTGCTATTTTGGACATCAACGATAATCTCTGCTATCACACAAAACTCCTTAATCTATCACAAGCAGTATACCAAAATATTATAATAATAAAAAGTGTTACATGAAAAAATTCTACTGTTTACACAATAGAATTTCTCTACACTTTCTTTTTCTAGTTATATCCAAGTATTTTGCCTTCGTACAACTCCGTTATTGCTCTCGTAACTTCCTTCTCTAAAGTATCTTGTTTCAAGCTAGCCAAATACTTCGCTCTTTTTCCTACTAATATAGCTAGTACAAACGGGTTGCCTATTTTTTCTGTCATTTTATCTACTGGTGGTTCTAATAACATAATTATCTCCTATTTCCCTTCTGATTTCACATGGTTAGTATATCATAGTATTTCCTGTTTGTAAAGTAAAACTGAGCTTATCACTTGCTTTTTAGTTGTGCCATCAACTCATCTTCTGTCATTATTTTAATACCCAACTCCCTAGCTTTAACTAGTTTGCTTCCCGCACTTTCTCCAGCTATAACTATGTCTGTACTTTTACTCACACTTCCCGTAACTTTAGCACCAAACTCCTCCAACTTTTTAGTTAACTCTTCTCTACTAAAGTACTCCAACGAACCTGTTAAAACAATCGTTTTCCCCGTAAAAGCATCGTGGTTTTGTACTTTATTGTCAGCGTAACGTATCACAATTCCCTGCTCAAATAATTTGTTTATCAACAACGAATTTTCTTCATCTTCAAAAAAGTCTACAATGTTACGTGCCATGATATCGCCTATTTCATCGATGGTAACCAACTCCTCTGCACTCGCCTGCATCAACTCTTTGAATGAACTAAAATGTTTTGATAAATCTTTGGCGGTTTTATCTCCCACCCCTAAAATACCCAATGCGAAAATGAAATTATTGAACATTGGTGTTTTACTACTATTTATGCTAGTAATCAAGTTTTGTGACTTCTTATCTTTGAACGACGGTAACTTAGCTAAGTCTAACGCCTCCAACTTGTATATATCAGCAACATCCTCTACACCTAGATTATCTATTAATAAGTCAACCGTTTTATCACTCAAGCCTTCGATATTCATAGCATTTCTAGTAGCAAAATGGACTATTCTTTGAGACAGTCTTTTGTCGCATGCTTTGTTATCACAAAATATGTTAGCCCCTACTTCTTTAACTTTACCTCCGCATACTGGACACTGCGTCGGAGAAGTTATTTCTACGCTGTGAGGATAATTCTCTGCGACTCCAAGAATCTCTGGTATAACTTCATTACTTCTCCTGATAAACACTCTACTACCGATACGCACGTTCTTTCTATGAATGTCCTGTAGATTGTTTAGCGTTGCACGTTTGATTGTTGCTCCCGCCAACTCGACAGGTTGAACTTTGGCGATAGGTGTAAGTTTTCCTGTCCTTCCCACCTGCCAAATAACATCTTCTAGTATGGTTGTTACCTCTTGTGCCTTGAACTTATACGCCACTGCCCACCGCGGAAATTTCGCTGTATGTCCTAACTTTTTCTGAACGGATATATCGTCCACCTTGATAACCGCACCGTCAATTAAAATATCCAACGAATTTCTAATTTCGTCTATGCTATCTATAGCCTTAGCTATTTCCGCTATATCGCTCGACAACAACACATACTCATGTACTGGAAACCCCTCTTTTCGTAAAAAATGTTGGACGTCTGCATAGCTAGTAAATGACGCTCCCTTTATATATGGAACGCCATAGAAGAACACGTCTAAGTTACGTTCTTTTGTTATCTTTGGATCAAGATTACGTAGTGCTCCTGCTGCTGCATTTCGAGCATTTTTAAGTAAATCGTCGTGTGTTCTATTATACTCTTCCAACACACTTAACCTCATCATGACTTCGCCCTCAACAACTATGTTTCCTTTGAAAGAAATTTGTTGAGGCAGCGTTCGGATAGTCATCACTTGCTTGCTTACATCTTCACCAACTACACCATTACCTCTCGTGGTTGCACTTACAAAATATCCATGGTTATACTCTACAACCACTCTCAGACCGTCAAATTTATACTGTAAAACAAAGTCTTGTTTACCCTGTTTAGATATGATACTGTCCGCCCAATCCTGTAGTTCTGTAGAGCTATTGCACTTATTCAGACTGTATAAAGCTGTCTTGTGTTTTCTCTTTACGAAGCCCTTTAAAAGGAGGTCATCTCCAACTTGTTGCGTTGGACTGTCCGGAAAAACAATACCCGTTTTTTCCTCAAGATCAACGAGCTCGTAATACAGTTCATCATATTCTTTATCGGAAATAGTAGGAGCATCAAGAACGTAGTAGTTCCTGTTGTGAATTTTAATTTCGTCAATTAATTCTCTTATCCTTTTTTCCATTTTAACAACCTAAAACCTCGATTATTTCTTTTTTAATATCTGTAACGGAGCAAATTTTGTGGCCAAACTTTTTACTCCAAATCCAGCAAATTTAACTGCAACATACTCATTTTTACTATCTATCCCTGAGATTTCTCCCACTCCGAATTTAGGATGTAGAACCTGCATACCAACCTCATAACTAGTAGTAGACTGTGTAGAAAGTTTTTTCTTAAAGAAGTCTTCTACGCTGGTAACTTTGCTTGTTGTATACCTATTATATCCAAACGACGAGCTTTTATTGTAGCCCTCATACCCTCTGTTTCGATAGCTGTCCTGATATTGTTCCCTAGGTTTTGATGTGCTGGATAGCCCCATTTCATTGATAAATCGGCTCGTTCTCGTTTCTTCACGATCACCGTAGATAAATCGAGACATTGCTTGCGTAATAAAGAGTTTTTTCTTCGCTCGTGTTATAGCGACATACATCAAACGCCGTTCTTCTTCCATATCATCTTTACTATCCATAGCTCTATTTATTGGGAAAGAACCATCTTCAGCCCCTATCACGAATACGACGTTGAACTCCAGCCCTTTGCTGGCATGGACAGTAGAAACACTCACCGCATTTTTACTCTCATCTAACTCGTCAACAGCACTCGATAAAGTAATACTCTCAAGGTAATTTGTCAGATCAGACATCTCGTTCGCCTGGTCAAAAGCTATCACCGACTGTACTAACTGATTGATGTTAAGCATTCTGTCAACGTCTTCTTCCGACTTACTTCCATATGCTTGTTTCACCCCGATAATATCTACAGCTTTCTTTATAAACACACTTAAATTATTTTCTTGATACGTCTTTTCTAGTTCATGAAGAGTCTCTGCAAAAGCCTCTAACCTTGAGCTTAAAGCCGAAGGTAAATCATAATTACTACTGTTTTTCACTATCTGATAAATCGACAGTCCTCTCTCATTCGAAATGTCTATCAACTTATCTATACTGGTTCTTCCTATACCGCGTTTTGGGAAATTGATTATACGCAGCATTGCCTCGTTATCCCTATCGTTTATCAGTAAACGAAGATATGCAACAATGTTCTTAACCTCTTGCCTATCGAAGAATTTGAAGATCCCCGCTACTTTATATGGTATGTTATAATTTAATAACTTTTCTTCAATCAGTCGTGAGTGAGCACTCAGCCTCATTAAAACCGCTATATCTCGGGATTCGTACCCATGACTATTTATCAAGTCATATATTTTACTAGCCACGTATTCGGCTTCTTTTATCTCATTTATACACTGAGTAAACTCAACTTTGTCGCCTTCCATATTATTAGTCCAAAGCTCTTTCTCCATACGACTTTCATTGTTTTTAATCAATCGGTTTGCGATTTCAAGAATATTTTTTGTGCTTCTATAATTTTGTTCTAACTTGTAACATTTACAATCCGGGAAATCTCTTCTAAAATCAAAAATGTTTTGGATGTTTGCGCCCCGCCAACCGTAAATGCACTGGTCTTCATCACCCACAACGAACACGTTTTTACGAGCCCCCGCCAACAACTTGATGAGCTTATACTGCACCAAGTTTGTATCTTGAAACTCGTCAACATGTATGTATCTGAATTTGTCCTGGTATTTTAGTAGTACGTTCGGGAACTTGGTAAAAAGATCGAGCGTTTTTACTAATAAATCATCAAAATCTAGACCGTTATTATTTTTTAAATAGTTCTCATATCTCTTGAACACGTTTATTATTGTGTCGGCATCTGAGTTTTTTAGCAAGAAATTGGAGTATTCATCGGGCGAGAATCCCTTATTTTTAGCATCAGATATTATGTGAGATATTTTGTTTTTCAAGTCATTATCTTCAATATTAAATTCTTTCAATATTTGCTTAAGAATTTTATCTCTGTCTGAAGAATCATATATCGTAAAGAAGCGGTTATACCCTTCAAAGTGACTGATACTTTCACGTAGTATGCGACTGCACATAGAGTGGAAAGTGGATATCCATACCCCATAAGCGTCAGGCAACATTTCTGTTATACGCTCTCTCATCTCATTTGTGGCTTTATTTGTAAAAGTGATCGCCAGAATATGGTTAGGATTCACTCCTTTGTCTGCTATCAGATGGCAAATACGGTGAGTTAACAATCTGGTTTTACCACTCCCCGCACCTGCTGTAACCAAAAAAGCACCTTCGCTCTGTGTTGCTGGAATCAATTGTTGTTCGTTTAACTCTTTTATATCGTACACTTATACTACCTTTAGCCTTTGTTTATACTTCCTATAAGAGTTTACCATAAAACAACCTTTTAGAAAACCTTTTTATGAGCAAAAAACTCCTACAAGGAGTTTTATTTTCGGTTATATATCAAGATATTTTACTAGCATTTTTAAACGCGAAATATCTTTCTTTTGCCCGCAAGTATCTGTCCATCAACTTCAGTATGTAACATTGTTTCTCAATCCCACTTAGCTTATCGAAAATCTCGGGGTCAGAGAGCACGCCTATCGGATTTATAATATCTTCATTTTGTACTAATAATTTAAAAACTCTGTTGTAAAAGTTTTCATCTACCTCATCGTCTATACGAGTAAAGCGTACTTTGCCCACTTTTCGTTTTATAGCAGAAAGATTTTTATAAAAGTAGCTGTTGGTATAATTAGAGGTATGAGTTTTTGTTATCTCAGAATAATTTCCACTCTTCATTCTTCTTTTAGCTTGTTCGGCCAGTGTTCTTAACGCATTGTTTTTTACCATGTCATTTTCTCCTTTCTAACAGCAATATTCTAGCAGAAAAAGAAACAATTTCCAACTCGAAAAGCACGGTATGTAGCTACTTTGCCATTATAGTACAAAGATAGTAGTAATTCTGTATTTGATAACAAAAAACTACAAATTATGCGACAGAGCAAATAAAAAGGTACAACTTTTGTTGTACCTTTCAATGTCTGTTAACGACTTAATTTCTTTAGACGTTTGATTGCAGCTTTTTGTTTTTTCTTTCTTTTTACGCTAGGTTTTTCGTATTCAACGTGTTTACGCAAATCACCAATGATCCCGTCTTTCTGGCATTTTCTCTTAAATCTTTTTAATGCACTTTCAACGTTCTCATTTTCATTAACTTTAACTGTAGACATTCAATATCACCCACTTTTTATAAAATTTACATAATTTATTATATGCATAAAGCTAGTAAAGTCAAGCCTTTTATCAATATTTTGCATGTTTTCTATACTTTTTCTACAAGTACCCCATCCTGATATGGCGCTATCACCTTCACCGACAACAGATCTCCACTTCGGATACTCTTATCATCTGCAATATATGCTTTCAAATAATTTTCTGTATACCCTGTGAAGAACTCTTTTTCGCAATCTTCTATCAATACATTGTACTTTTTATTAATATTTTTCTTAATATATTTATTGCGAGATTGCACAGCTGCCAGCACAACTTTTTTCATTCTTTCTCGCTTTATATCTTTGTTTATATCCTTTAACTTACTTGCTACTGTTCCTGACCGATGGCTATATGTAAACACATGAGCATCTCCAAATCCTACCTTCTCGATAAGGTCAATAGTCTCTAAAACATCCTGCTCACTTTCTGTTGGAAACCCGATAATAACATCGGTTGTAATGTTGGCGTTAGGAAAATACTTTTTAATTAATGCTATTTTCTCAAGATACTCTTTTCTAGTATATTTTCTGTTCATATCTTTTAACACTTTATCGCTACCCGATTGCAGAGAAAGATGTAAATGAGGAGTAAAGTTTTTCATTCTTTGCATAGCTTGAAGCAGGTTATTTGTTATAGCATGAACCTCCAAACTACTCATCCTAATACGAGCTTTTACATCTTTAAGCGAATCTAGTAAAATACTTAAATCGAGGCTTTCTGTAGCGTTTATATCATACATTGCAGAGTACTTTGCATAGTACTCTGGATTGACTTTGAAGCTCGACACATCTATCCCCGTTATAACAATCTCTTTACTTTCTTCTGCAAGCTTATGAGCTTCAGCTACAATATCCTGTATGTCACGGCTTCGGCTTCGACCCCTCACGTACGGGATAATACAATACGAACAAAAGTTGTTACAGCCATCTTGCACCTTTAAATAAGCTCTTGTTTTAGTTTTTAGTGGAGAGGAAAGACAGAGAGTATCTTCTGCGATATCGTATAGTTGTTTCTCTTTGTTCATTAATATAGGCAATATGTTCTCTTTTTTCGCATTACCAAATACCGCAACCACATTTTCCTTATCGGTAAATTGTTGCATATTGTTTTGACTAGCACAGCCACACACCACTATCTCTGCTTTAGGATTTAATTTATTAATTTTAGCAATATACTGGCGACTTTTTTTCTCAGCCTCTTGAGTTACAGCACAGGTGTTTACTACGTACACATCAGCTTTTTCCAGATGAGTAAAAATATCATAGTCATTATTTTGCAAGATATTGGCCATGCAGTCTATTTCATACTTATTTACTTTACAACCTAAGCTCAGGAAACAAGCCTTTTTTTTCATTTGTTTTTTCTTCCTTCCATATATTTTTCTATCTCAGCGATTACCCGTCTAGGCAACGTCGTTTCGTTCAATCTTTCTAACGGTAATTCTTCCAGCTCAACCTTGTACTTAAACTCTCCCGGAACTCCTATAATTTCTCCATCCATTTCAGATATATAGTGACAAAGATAGAAGAACTCTACTCTTTTCGAGACAAATGGCTTTCCTTCGTTGTGTAGAGTAAAACTATAGTAATTTTTACCTAGTAATTTAACCGCTTTACATTTAATATTTGTTTCTTCTAGAGCCTCTCGTTCTACTGCGTGTTTCAAACTTTCTCCGTCATCCACGCCGCCACCCGGCTCGATGTATTTATGCCTTGAGTTAACTCCTTTTATAAAAATAAATTTGTCTCCCTTTAAAATCACCGCTCTAGCTTTTCTAAAGAACTTATTTTCCTGTGCTAATTTATAAGCAAACTTGCTTTTATCTTCAAAATATTTCTGTCTAATTTTATTTTCCTCTGTCATTATACCCTCTTAATAATTGTATTCTCCCATCAAAAACATCACAATTGCTGTGAGTCCGATGCTCGCTGTTTCAGCTCTTAAAATTCTTTTTCCTAGTGACACGCTGGTGCTACATCTAGCCAGTTTATCGATTTCTTCCGGCGCAAATCCACCTTCCGAACCCACCACTATTGCCACCTTGTTTTTGCCTTGTAACGATACACGAGACAAATCACATGACCCCTCGCACTCATTTGCAAAAAGCACGACGTCGTAGTTCTGCAACATGGTGTAGATATCGTCTATCTTGCACGGGTTCAGCACTACTAATGGTTTACTTCTTCGACACTGTTTAACACTCTGTTCGCTAATTTTCTGCAGCTTAAGTCCTTTACCTTCCTTCATTTTAACGGTAGAAAATTTGCTTTCAAAAGGAATTAATGTCGACACTCCCAACTCAGTTAACTTCTGAACAATAAGCTCCATCCCCTGCTTTTTTACCATTGCCTGAAACACATCAATATGATTTTTAGGATTGTACTCATTAGCTTCTTTTCTAACTATATCCGCAATAGTATAATTTTTCGTTATTTCAGACACTTTGCAGATGTAATCATATTCATCGCCGCAAACAACTATTATCTCATTTCCTACCTTTAACGACAGAACATTCCTGAGATGATTATGCTCACTCTCAGTTAATCTTATTTTATCTCCCTGGATAGACTCTTGTGTTACAAAAAAACGTCTTGTCACCATACGTTAGTAGTATAACACATTGGTATGAATAAGCAAATAAATAATGAAAAAGTTTTGTATTTGCCTACAAAGTTCATAAAATAAACCTCTTTACGAGGCTTTATTTTATATTTTTTAGATAGTCTTTGTATCTTGCGAAAGCATTGCTGCCTAAATTTTCTTGCATTTTCTGTAGTATTTTTTTCTCTTCTTTGCTCAATGTTTTTGGTGCTTCCGAAATTACTTGTATGATAAGTGTGCCATATGAGTTTTGATTGAGATATTTTACACCTTTATTTTTCATTTTAAATATAGTATTACTTTGTGTGAGTTCTGGTATCTTCAATGTAGTTTTTCCTTCCGCGGTTGGTACTTCTACTTCTCCACCTAACAGTAAAATGTAGAAAGGAAGGTATAATTTTAGGTGCAGGTCATACCCCTCACGCACTAACAACTTGTGTTGTTTGACAGAGATTACTACCTGCAAATCTCCATCCGGCCCACCTCTTAGTCCTGCGTTTCCATGTCCTCTCATCGTCATTACTTGCCCGTCATCTATACCCGCTGGGATCTTAACTGTAACCGTTTTATTGACGCGTTTGTAGCCGTTGCCATTACATTCTTCGCACTTCTCAATAATCTTCTTTCCTGTACCATTACATTCCTTACAAATACCCGTTTTAACTACCCTACCAAAGAGGGTGTTTTCGGTATATCTTACATGTCCAGTACCGTTACACTCTTTACACGTACTGTACTTAGTACCGTTTTTAGCACCTGTACCGCTACACGCCGAACAAGACTCTACCTTGGGAATAGTTACTTCCTTGGTACAACCGAAAACCGCTTCTTCAAACGATAGTGTCATCTGTACACGTATATCCTGTCCACGCTGAGCAGTACTCGTTTTGACGTTGCCACCGAAGTTTCCGAACATGCTGAAAATATCTTCAAAACCACCGAAGCCGCTAAACCCGCCGCCAGCACCACCAAAAAAGTCAGAAGGATTAGGACCTGAAGCGTCTCCGTACTGGTCGTAGTTGCCCCGTTTGGTGCTATCTGACAGCACTTCGTACGCCTCATTTATTTCCTTAAACTTCTCCGTCGCTTCACTAGTTTTATTAATATCGGGATGATACTTCTTGGCTAAGAGTCTATATGCTTTTTTAATCTCGTCATCACTAGCGTTTTTCTCCACTCCCAATGTTTTATAATAATCTTTCTTTCCTGCCATGTCTCTCCTTTATGCAATATTTCTATAAATATGGCACTATTTACTCAATTATAACTTCATCGTCGCCCTTTTTAGGATCGTCTTGTTTATTTTCTTCTTGTGCTTTAGCAGCAGCCTCTTGGTATAACTTAGTGATAATTCCTTCGTTCTCTTTGCTCAACTCATCAATAGCTTTACGCACAACATCGATGTCGTCGCTCTCAAACTCTTTCTTAGCTTTTTCGATTGCATTCTTGAGTTTCTCTTTATCTTCCTCAGCAATTTTGTCTCCATTATCTTTCAACATTTTTTCTAATGCAAACACTAGGTTATCCGCTTCGTTCTTAGTCTGAACTAACTCTTTTCTCTTTTTATCTTCCTCAGCATGAGCTTCGGCTTCCTTGATTGCTTTCTCAATATCTGAATCTTTTAGGTTTCCAGAAGCTGTAATTGTGATGCTCTGATTCTTATTCGTACCCAAATCTTTTGCGGATACACTTACGATTCCGTTAGCATCGATGTCGAAGGTTACCTCAATCTGTGGGATTCCACGAGGAGCTGGAGGAATGTCGTTAAGCTGGAATCTTCCAAGCGTTTTGTTATCCTTCGCAAACTCTCTTTCACCCTGTAGAACGTGTACGTCAACACCTGGTTGGTTATCTGCTGCAGTAGAGAATATCTGTGATTTTTTCGTTGGAATAGTGGTATTTCTCTCGATAAGTTTCGTGAATACACCACCTAGGGTTTCGATACCTAGAGACAGCGGTGTAACGTCTAGTAATAGGACGTCCTTAACCTCTCCGCCTAATACACCCGCTTGAATAGCTGCACCAATCGCAACACATTCGTCTGGGTTTATACCTTTGTATGGATCTTTTCCTGTTTCTTTCTTAACAGCATTTTGTACTGCAGGAACACGGATAGAACCGCCCACCATTAGCACTTTTGCGATATCTGAGAAACTTAACTTAGCATCTTTCATTGCCAACTTCAACTTGGATATAGTTTTCTCTACCAGGTGCTTAGTGATACTATCAAATTTAGCACGAGTCAAATCGTATTCTAAGTGTTTTGGACCACTTGCATCAGCTGTAATGAATGGCAAACTGATAGTAGTCTTAGTAACTGATGATAGCTCGATTTTGGCTTTCTCTGAAGCTTCTTTCAATCTTTGCATAGCTAGTTTGTCTGCAGATAAATCTATACCGTTTGACTTCTTAAACTCACTTACAAGCAGTGTAATAATTTCGTTATCGAAATCATCACCACCCAATTTATTCTCTCCGTTGGTAGCAAGAACTTCAAACACTCCGTCGCCAATTTCAAGGATAGATACGTCGAACGTACCACCACCTAAGTCATATACTACTATTTTTTGGTTCTTGTTTTCGCCTTTATCTAGACCGTATGCAAGAGCAGCGGCTGTTGGCTCGTTGATGATTCTTAGTACCTCTAATCCAGCAATCTTACCTGCATCTTTCGTCGCCTGTCTTTGGCTATCTGAGAAGTACGCTGGGACAGTGATAACTGCCTGTGTAACTTTCTCCCCTAAGTAACTTTCTGCATCTTCTTTTAATTTTGATAGTACCATTGCAGAAATCTCTTGTGGGCTGTAATTTTTACCGTTTGTTTTTGCTTTAAAGTTAGAGCCCATTTCTCTCTTAATACTTGTTACAGTATTTTCGTGGTTAGCAACCGCTTGACGCTTTGCAACTTCTCCCACTAATCTTTCTCCGTCTTTGCTGAATGCAACTACGCTTGGAGTTGTTCTAGCTCCTTCTGAGTTAGGGATAACGGTCGCTTCCCCTCCTTCCATAACTGCGACACAACTATTTGTTGTACCTAAGTCAATTCCTATGATTTTTCCCATATAAAATCTCTCCTTTTTGTATTTTATTTTGATTTATTTACACACACTTTCATGTGATAAATGGCTATAATTTGTTTATTTTCACTACGCTATGTCTTATAACTTTGCCGTTCAAAGTGAATCCTTCTTGGAACTCGTCAAGTACTATACCGTCCTCGACGTCCTCCCTTTTTTCTACCATAACTGCGTTGTGATAGAACGGGTCAAACTGCTGATTAACACACTCTATCTTTTTTACTCCTAACTGAGTAAGGGCAGATAACAACTGAAAATATATTAAATCGATTCCTTCTAGCACACTTTCGTCAGTGATTTTTAACTTTGCCTGCTTGAAGCTATCCAGTACAGGTAGCAATTTTTCTACAGTGAAGGAAATTCCATTTGCAAAACTTTCCTGCACGACGTCTTTATTTCTTTTCTTATAATTTTCGAACTCTGCTTGTATTCTCTGAGCCATTTCAAGATAGTTTATTTCTTGTTTCTGCTCGTGACATTTACAATCTTCACATTCACACTCATGCTCTTCGCACG
>CAYJAP010000009.1:18095-21006 GCA_964368425.1 uncultured Lachnospiraceae bacterium
CACGTACACTTTTCATCTTCGTGGCACTGGCACTTATCAGCGGATTCTCTCTTTGTATGACCTTTTGATTTATTCTTTTCCATTATCTTTCTCCTCCTCATTTTTCTTATTTTGCTCTTCGATAATGTATTTTAACGCTGACGCTATTTTCGCATAATCCAACCGTTTTGGACCGATAACCCCTATGCTAGTAACCATTCCGTTAGATAGCTGGTAGTTGGCTTTTACTATGCTAAAATCGCTCAAATCCTCCCTATCCGTTTCCTCACCTATTGCGAAGGTTACGTCGCTGGAACTGTTGTTATCGATGTTATCAATAACCTTTTTGATTTCTTCTTCGTTCTCTAAGATGTTGATTAACTTCTTCGCCGACTCTATGTCCCCATATTTCGTGCTGTTAAGTATTAACTGCGGGTTGTCACTTTTAACCAGTCTAACCTGATGAGCGTACTCCTTCAACACCTCTACCAACATTTCAAATAACTCTTGGTAATATATTATCTGTGTTTTAAACATCTCCGTGTACATGTTGATGTTTGTCACGACATCACTTATCTTTTTACCGTAGAAGCTAGTCGTCAGAAACTTACTTGCATCTTTACAATTTTCCTCACTCAGCAGCTTCTTTAATTTTACCGTGTTGTTGATGATCCCCGCGTCTGTCTTGATAAGAACCAATGCCTGACTCGTCATAAGTGGTATAACGTTAACTCCCTGCAAGACCAGATTACTGTATCCGCCCGTCGAAACCACCGTCGGATAATTCGTAATTTCACTAATTGTCTTAGCTAAATCGGTAAGAATTTCCTGTAAAAATGCCGAGCGTTGTATGAATTTGTCTTTGATTTCATCGACTTCTTCCATGTTAAGTGAGTTGTTTGTGATCAACCAGTTAACAAAAAACCTGTAAGCTTTAGTCGTAGGAATCCGTCCGCCACTAGTATGAAGTTTTTTTAGATATCCCATCTGTTCCAGTGCATTCAGCTCATTCCTCAACGTCGCCGGACTTATGAAACAAAAGTTATTCGTATACATTTTTTGGCTTGTTATAGGCAAAGCGTTCTCTATGTAGTCTTCTACAGACGACAGCAACAAATCTTTCTTTCTATCTTTTAACACAAAATCTTTATTTTTCATTTTTCCCCTATGTAAGGATACCATGTTTTTGTTTATTATATGCAGCGGTATGTCATTTTATTAGCACTCTTTGTCGAAGACTGCTAACACATGATATGATAGATTGCTAACATTTGTCAACTAGTTAGGTTAAGTTTTGTCGAGAAATGTAAAAAATTCTTGCATTTTTTTATTTATACGTAAAAACGCAAACTGAGCGAAGCGATATAATAAAACTTTTTGAGAAACTTCAGAACTTTCTTTTAAAGTTTTGAATTTATGTGAAAATTCGCACGTCTTAGCGAAAGCGACGTGACACAAAAGTTGTGCGAGTTTAGAGTTTATGGTATAATTACAACTAAGATGATTACGAAAAAATTAACAAAAAAGCTGTTTAAAGAATTAAAGGACAAATATGTATATCATGGAAGTCCAAAACTTTTTGATTTTGCAAAACCTAATCAGGCAAAATGTGCAACAAAAGACCCAAAGAATGAGCAATTTGCAATCTACGCCAGTAATAATATAAATTTTGCGATTTTATTTTGTTTCGATAAAAAACCCTTATCAAAAAATTGCGGTTGGAAAGCTAATGGAGATTGTGCAACTGCAACAGTTTATAATATGAAAATTGATGAAAATGCACAAGGATATTTATACTGTTTTGACAAAAGAAGTTTTACACCTACCGAACCTGGTAGCGTCCAATGTGTTTCTAAAAAAGGACTTATTCCTGAAATAATATATATTGTAGATTACAAAATGGTAAAACATTTATTTGAAATGATTAATAACGATTTCCCACAACCAAGTTTAAAAAAATAATATTAAACTAATTTAATTATATAATTTTCTACAACGGCTTTCCTTCGAAAAAGCGAACCAGTTCCGCCACAAAAGTTGTGCACAACTTAAAATGTACACAGCTTTTATTTTCGATCAAATATTACTGTTTCAAACAGTTGCAACACCCTTCCCCATTTTATTTCAATTATTTTTATTAATTTCAAATCTTTTATATAATATTTCAAATTCCTGCAACTTTATAGTGTCTGGCTGTAAAAATTCATATTTTGTATCTTTGTCAATATTTAACCATGATAATACTTTCCCGCTGCCGTCTGGAATAAAAGGTCGAAATAAAGAAGCAATGTTTGCAATTAATACTATAAATTGATAAACAAGTTTTTCGCATTCTTCTCTGTTTTCTTTTATTAAGTTCCAAGGCTGTGACAAATCGAATTTTTTATTTGCATAAGATACAAGTTCAAAAATTTTATTTAAGGCCTTATCTGTTTTACCGCATTCAATGCTTTCTGAAACATTTTTATAGCAATCTAATATTCGTTTTTCAACTTCATCCTCAACTGCTGCCCGTCTAATTTGTAAATTAAATTTGTTTCTAACAAAAGCAAAAACTCTTTGAACCAGATTGCCCCAGTTATTTACCAGATAGGCATTATACTCCTCTGTTAACGAATTTATTTTAAAATTGAAATCTTTTACTGAATTAACACCTTTTAAAAAATAAAATCTAAGAGCATCACTTTCGAAATTTTCCAACAGTGCATTGCAGGTCAAATTTGTTCCCAAGCTTTTGGAAATTTTCTTGCCATCATTTGTTACATATTCATAAGCAAAAATATTTTGCCAAGTTTTATATTGTCCATGACCTATAAGTAATGCCGGTAAAATAATTGTGTGAAAAGGGATATTGTCCTTTGCATGAACAAAAAATTTCTGAGTATTCGAATTGTTGTAAAATTCTTCAAAATTTAAACCTTTTCCCTCACAC
>CAYJAP010000010.1:0-20214 GCA_964368425.1 uncultured Lachnospiraceae bacterium
TTATTTTTCTGCAATTTGTTTTAGTGCTCTAGCAAGAGCAGATGCTGGGCCTTGCAATACCCCAAGTAACATAGCGATAAGAATTTCTCTCGATGGTATTTTCGCTAAATCTTCTACTTGGCCAGCAGATAACACATCATTATTCAGCACACCAAATTTGAAAGACATTTTTGAATACTTATCAATTGCTTCTTTGAATAGTTTCGCTGGAGCTACTTCGTCTTTACTAAACAGTACAGCTGTCGCACCTTCTAGCAATGTTGGCTCTACCTTGATGCCTAGATTGTTTAATGCTCTTAACATCAGTCTGTTTTTATAAACTTTATAATTCACATCGTTTTCTCTAAGAGTTTTTCTTAGAATGGTGTCTTGAGCAACGGTGATTCCTTTGTAATCTACAAAGATTATGGAATTAGCATCTCTGAATTGTTCTGTCATTTTAGCAACTAGTTCTTTTTTCGCTTCAAAATTTGCGCTCATCCTTTACCTCCTGTTTTATTTTTAAAAAATCCTTAATGCCAAATAAGCACTAAGGATAAAAATATCACTTATACTTACCTCGGCAAGCTAACTTTAAGGTTTCCCACTTGCTGTCTTTGGCAAAAGATTTATTAAATTCTGTTTAATTATATATCACTTGATAACGTTTGTCAATAAATAATTAAGCCTTACTCTCTATTTTAATTCCAGGCCCCATTGTGCTAGAAACAGTTAAGTTTTTGATGTACTGTCCTTTTGCAGCTGCTGGTTTAGCTTTGATTATAGCCTCTAAAACAGTTCTATAGTTGTCCTGTAACTTCTCAACACCGAAAGATGCTTTACCAATTAACACGTGAATGTTATTACCTTTATCAAGTCTATATTCTACTTTACCAGCCTTAATATCGTTAATAGCCTTAACTACGTCAGTGGTAACTGTTCCGCTCTTTGGATTAGGCATCAACCCCTTCGGTCCAAGAATCTTTGCGATTCTTCCGATAACAGGCATCATGTCTGGAGTAGTAACACAGACGTCGAAACCTAGCCAGTTATCTTTTTGTATCTTGGTAATAAACTCTTCTGCGCCAACAAAATCCGCTCCTGCCTTTTCAGCCTTCTCAGCGTTGTCACCTTTAGCGATTACTAATACTTTTACGCTTTTTCCTGTTCCATGAGGAAGTACAACCACTCCTCTAACCTGTTGATCAGCGTTTCTACCGTCAACACCTAAACGAACGTGTAACTCTATAGACTCATCAAATTTTGCACTAGCAGTCTTGATAACTAAATCTAATGCATTCTCAACAGAATAAGTTGTTGTTTTATCTACTAACGTAGCACTTTGTGTATATCTTTTTCCTTTTTTCATAATTTTTTCTCCCTGTGGTTTTATCGAATATAGGTTAAATATTTCCTAATTCTCCCACTTATTCTGCAATAGAAACCCCCATGCTTCTAGCTGCGCCTTCAACCATACTCATTGCTGCTTCGATTGTTGCCGCGTTTAAGTCAGGCATTTTCATTGTTGCAATTTCTCTAACCTGTTTCTTATTTATACTTCCCACTTTATTCTTAATGGAATTTTCTGAACCAGACTCAATACCAGCTGCTTTTTTAATTAAATCTGATACTGGTGGTGTTTTTAGAATAAATGAAAAAGATCTGTCAGCATAAACGGTCACAACTACTGGTATAACAAATCCAACTTTGTCTGATGTCCTTTCATTAAATTCTTTAACGAATGC
Organism: uncultured Lachnospiraceae bacterium; assembly: GCA_964368425.1. Lineage (GTDB taxonomy): Bacteria > Bacillota > Clostridia > Christensenellales > UBA1242 > CAYJAP01. Next base: position 1,725 of record CAYJAP010000010.1, read on the forward strand.
TGGCAAATTAATTCCTTGTGGTCCTAATGTTGAACCTACTGGCGGTCCTGCTGTTGCCTTACCTGCCTGCAATTGCAATTTAACAACTGCATTTACTTTTTTACTTGGTGCTGCCATATTTCCTCCTGCCTATTGGCACTTTCGTGGTGTAAACAAAATGCATACAAATTTACATTTCTCCCACTATTTAAAACGTTTACACGTGTTAAACACTAATCAATTTTTCTAACCTGTCCCAAACCAAAGTCCACTGGAGTTTCACGCCCGAACATCTCAACCATAACTCTACATTTTTCACCCGCTGCATCGACAGATATTACTGTTCCGATAAAAGCGTTTAGCGGTCCTTCAAGGATTTCTACCTTATCACCGGCTGTAAAGTCTACACTTACTACCACAACCTTTTCTAATCTCATCTTTCTGATTTCCTCAGCGGTGAGAGGAAGCGGTCTTCCCTTCGGTCCAACGAATCCTGTGATACCTCTAGTCCTGGTGATAGCATGCCATATATCATCGCCGTAATCGATTTTAGCTAGTATATAGCCCGGCATAACCTTCTTAGAAACCACTTTACGTTTACCGTTCTTCTCTTCAATAACGTCTTCCATAGGGATAACAATATCGAAAATTCGATTTTGTAGGTTATATTTTTCTGTAACAATCTCTAAGTTTTCTTTAGCGACATTTTCGTAGCTCGAGTAAGTGTGAAGAGCATACCACTTTGCATTCTCTCTACCCTCTAACTCTTCTGAACCGACTGTCTCTTCACCAGCATTTACTGGGATTTCTGTCACTTCAACTTCGCTAACTACTTCTTCAATATTTTTTTCTTCCATTAACTTTCTCCATTAACGTAGGCTACCCTACACTGTTATTTGTTTATTTAACTTAAGCTATCGTTTTTGAGAGTAAAGTATAAAGCAAACTTGCAAGCCTATCAATTCCAAAAAGAACCAATGTAAAGAAAACAACAACAGCAATAACTATACCCGTCTGCTTTGCAACTTTTCTGAAAGTTGGCCAAGAGACTTTCTTAAGCTCACTACCTATTTCTTTTACAGATTTAACAACTCTACTAGGTTTCTTTTCCTTCTTCTGTACTGGCTTTTTCGTCTGCACGTCAGCCTTAACTGGTTTTGTTTCAGCTACAGCTTTGGTTTCAACCTCTTCTTCCACAACCACGTCATCAGCTTTTACAGCATTCTTTTTTGGTTGAGGAACAAAATTATAGTTGTTCTTGTTTTTATTTTTTTTATTAGCCATGTTTGCTCCTTTATAAACTACTTTGTTTCCTTGTGTAAAGTGTGTTTCTTACAGAACTTACAGTATTTGTTCAATTCAATTCTATTAGGATCATTCTTTTTATTTTTCATATTAGAATAATTTCTATTCTTGCATTCTGTACAAGCTAACGTAATAATTTCTCTCATAGCTCTCCCTCCATTTTTACAGTACAACTTAATGTGTCCTAGTCTAAAAAAATAGAGTCGACCACCCTATCTTTAATTACTGTGTAAATTATATAACAAAACCATGTTAGTTGCAAGTGTTTTTTGTGTTTTACGTAGCTTTTTTTACAATTTATTTTATATTTTAGGAATTTTTAATACAAATCTGTGCAAAAGCATACCTTTTCATATGCACATACATTTACATGATACTATTTTGTAGAAACCAAATCTGCCTGTTTAAACTTTTTAATACCTAACAACATTAGTAGTACCGCAATAGCACTCCAAATAGCGAGAGTTATATACTCAACACCTGAGAAGCCATCAACAAATGGACTACCTAATACCGCACCAAAAGGAGTGAAATACTTCAACCATTCCACCTTCGTGCTTATCATGGATATGCTTAATATAAAGAAACTCAAAATTACTAAAGCAACTCCTAGAATCGGATTACTACGGTTAGTAAAAATCATAGATAATCCAAACGCAATAAAACCAACTATAAGCGATATTAATAAGAAAATATCTGCTACTAAGAAAAACTTCCAGATACTAAATGTACCATAACCAAATATTAACAGACCAGCTAAACTTACCACTAAACAGATTAAATTGAACCACATAATGTTGATTACAAGACGCAATACTTTCGTTCTTATAATCTGCTCTCTACTAAACCCATGAGAAAATACAATATCCGCGCTTCCATCTCTTACGTTTCCCCACACCAGTTTTATGGCAAGAACAGTTGCGTATACAGCGCCTAGGAACCACCACATCTGGGAAGCATCTGCCTGGAAGAAGGAAGAAATGCTGACCTCTAAGGCGTGCTCGGGCATCATCTCGCGAATACTTTCAGGAAGTTTATCCAGTATTGTTTCCATTACTGGGAATAAAGAAATACTTACAAAAGTTAATACTGATGCTACTAATGCAAATAATAGCATAGCTAGATAGTTTGTTTTTCTCTCTACCCTAAATAACGGCTTGCATATTAAATTACTTGATTTTTTCATCTTAACTTCAGACATCTTCATATACGTCCTCCTACTCATAAAAGTGCAAGAAAATGCTTTCTAAATCAGCATCACTAATCTGCACATTAACTATATCTAACGAATTTAAATATTTTATTAATTTTTTCATCTCGCCGTTGTAATAAAACTTTATATAACCGTCTTCTTGTTTAAGGTTACTAACACCGCTTAAAGTTACCGCTGGCTGGCTGTATTCCGTCTCCACCTCAATAATTTTCAACCGCTTTGTCTTCAACTGTTCCATCTCTTCAACAGCGATTACCTTTCCGTTTTTAACTATCGCCACCCTATCACACAGTCTCTGAATATCAGATAAAGTATGAGATGAAATTAATATAGTAGCGCCCCTCTTTTTCTCATCCTCAACCAACTTAAAAAACGCATTTTTAATCACAGGATCCAAACCAGAAGTTGGCTCATCCAAAATAATAATCTTTGGAGAACTCAGTAATGCTGCCACTATATTAAGCTTCTTTTTATTACCCGTAGATAATACACCTGCTTTCTGCGAAAGATTAAGTTCTAAAGCCCCAGAAAGATCTTCAATCCTGTCGTAACTAACGCCCTTCATATCGGCTACAAACTGGAGATTTTCTCTTACTGTCAAATTTTTAAAAGCAGCAGGCTCTGCAGATGCAAACCCCACTTCATTTCTCACTTTATATCCATGTTTAGTAGCATCTTTGCCCAACAAAGAAATATGTCCACCACTAGGAATAATTTTACCTAATATAGAGTTTATAGTTGTGCTTTTACCCGCTCCGTTTGGACCTATAAGTCCTAATATTTCCCCCTTTTTAAGGTTAAAGGAGATATCTGCAGAGGCAATAGTTTTACCATACACTTTCTTTAAACTAACGATATCAATTGGAAGCATAACACCCTCATTCTTCTTTTTTACATTTTAACCTATATAAGTAATTGTATAATAAATATTATCAAAAGTAAAGAAATATTCTAAGATGAAGAGTAATAGTGCGCTTATTGGTTATTCTCGCAATTTACATATTTACATCGGGCAATTTTTGTGGTATAATTTTATTATACAAAAAATAAGAGGTGTTTTATGGCAGAACTTTTTATTACTGAAAACGGAGTCCCACAAAAAGGAAGTATCACAACCTGGATACATGATGATATGGACAAATATATAGAAGAGTTGGATAAGTACGAAGAATTAGGCGAATTCATGAAGAATAACCAAGATAATATATACAATATATTAATTAAAAGCATGCCTGAGAAAGAAGCACGTTCCGAACTGAGATACTTAATGACTATTTTTAACCCAAGTATCTCCCAAGCATTCCTGTGCGGAATATCTGCAGGATGCAAAATAGATATAAAACCAATCATGAATTTTTTTACACAATGCATTAAAGCTGGCAATTTTGGAGTCTTCCCTGATACTAAAAAAGAGAATTTTGACTGGAAGAAAACAACTTTTGCGATGGATTGTATACCTACACTGAATAAAATGTCTTTGATGGGTGCACTCGCACAGATATATAGCATGGGTAAAGCTTTTGATGACAAAGATTTTTCTCAGGAAGAAAAAGCTCACTTACTCCAAGTCCTACAAGATAAGCATAAAGCTGTAACCCCTATACTCGAAAAAGAATGTATGAAAGCGGACATCGCTGACGGATATGGAAGAGTTGTAGGAGTAGTTGCATTCGGTCTCCAAGATGGCTTTAGCGAAGATATTTACATACGAACCGGAGAAAATTTGCGAAAGACTATCGGAGAGATGACATACAAGGACGGCCAATACGCCTCCACCCAAACACCAAGAGATAAAATTATTACTATAAGAAAGATACTAAATACTTACTTAGAGTCATCGTACCCGGGAATTATGGAAGCAGAGAAGGCACTAAATCCATTACAAAGAAGTTTATTTAACATTTAAAAGCAACCACCGTGTGGTGTTGCTGGCACAAAGCCAATTAAAAAATGAAAGAGTGAATAGGTTAAGGCTAGGATACAAATTTGTAATGCCACAACTTATTCATTTTTTTCATTAAGCTTTACCGACTTAACTTATTCACTAAAATAATAAGATCAGTAAAAATGATGAAAACTGTTCACTCATCATTCTTCACTAAACCTATAAAACTTTGTTCAAAGCAGAAACGTCCACTCATACGAACATTCTACTATCGCTAATTAGTGAATAAAAAGTCAGGCCAATGAGCCTGACTAAATAATTAGTTATAGTGTCCCTGTCCGGAACAGGTGTTTTTCAAATCATCTTCCAAGACTAGGTGTCGAACTACTTGGTTTAATTATATCATCACCTAAATTTTTTATTCGAGCTTCTTCATTTAGTTCGCGGTCTCTAAATTCTTCACTACTATTCACTTTCAACCCAGTACGCATCGGATCTCCAGCTTTACGAGCTGCACCTTGTGCTTTACGAGCTGTTGGAGCCTTATTAGGAGCTTTTTTGTTTCTAACCGCTTCTTTTAGAGCAGCCATACCTTCCCTCGCACTTGTTACAGAGGATATCACTTTTTCTACCTGTTGTTTCTGCTCCGTTTTCTGGATATTTGGACTTTTGTCTAATACTTTCGGTGGTTGCTTCTTATCACTTTTATCTTCTCTAATCTCTATGCTGCTACCCAACACCTCTTTTAATACTTCTTTTTTGCCACGAGGAAACTCTTTTTCTACTTCCTTGATACATTTAGTTTCTAGTGTTCCTGCCTGTAACATAAATCCTTTAAGTACTGGCGTTATTTGCACACGATAATCTTCCTCTGCCTGTCTGTTTTCTGGAGTCAAGCCTGAGACATCTTCAATAACTTTATCTAATAACTCATTGAGAGCTTTATATTGTAAAGGAGATTTTTTAGATAAGAAGAAGTTTTTAATTTTATCATATTCCAAATCAAAAGTGTCTAATATCTGCTTCGAGAAAGGATTATTCATATCTTTTAAGATTTCCATTCTCTTCTTAAAGAATCCTTCATAGATCATGTTGTACTCTTCAAAAGATAACTTTCCTAACATATTGCTCAACTCATGCTTAGCAAGAATATATATTTGCTCATCTATCTTATCTGCGGTATATTCCATACCTTCGCCAGCATCCTGTATCAGTGAGAATGCTTCACAAGCGTGGTCTATAAAACGTGGTGAAATAGGTGCTTTATACACAGATATAGGAGTTTTTATCGTATTAAGGATATAGCCGTTGACTTTCTTAATATGCTCTAACACATTTAAAGTTGCTGCACCCTCATCTTTTGAGTTTTTCTTGAAGATTATTTCGAATAATATATCTCCTATAACCTTACTCTGAGCAACACAATAGACAGCGTTGTTAAAGGAGTTACGTCTATACTTACGAACTTTAACAAGCTCTGTTATAATCTGAGGACTTATTATATATTTACCATTTTGGTTATACTCTCCCAGTAGACCGTTATACAGAACGTCTAACTTTTCTGTAACATAGCCGTCTACGGTAGGTTCTTTTTCCAATCTATTAATATTATCAGACATTTTTCCTCCATAGTTGCTCGGAAGCAGCTTCCTCTTTACACATATATTCTACCAAAATTTTCATATTAATTCAAGTTTCGACACTATATTCCTGCAAATATTTGCAGTATTATAACTGGAAAATATTTCCAATTTTCTGTCCTCTTGTATTATAGCCTTATTTTAATCTTTCTATCTAACCTTTGTCAAACCTTTTATATGAGGAAGATATTAACAATCCTGTCACTAACACAATATGTTTATAGTCCCCTATTCTGTTATACCCATATGCACACATGTTAATATAACGATATTCCAGTAATATTACGACAGACTCTACCGACTAAAAAAGACCGTAAACACGGTCTTTTCTTAATCTAACATAGCTTTTATTTCTTTAATGTTTGCAAGCGATAAGTCTTTATCTTCCAGAACTTCAACAGCATCGATAAACGCCTGTTTAATTTCTTCAGCAAGATTATTATCTTTTAGGGCTATATCTCTCATCTTTTTTGCTAGAGTAACTACCTGATCTTTACTACTGCAATCCAGGGATTTTATAACCGTCTCGATAATCTCAAACTTGTACATGCTCTTATTTTTCGCCATATGTTCTCCTTTCCGTGCTGTCCATATTTCTTTTGTCCATATTTGTTAGTATATTATAGCACTTGACTAGACAAAAGTCTATATGTTTTTTACTAACGTACCAACCACAGGATACTATATTTACTTATATTAAATTATCTTCCAGCTGTTGGGGTTGCCCCTGCTGGTGCTGCTGGTTTACCTGCTGAGGCATTGAGAGCATCTGTTGCTTGCATTTTATTTTGCAAGTTATTCATCATAGCTTTCATCATCTCATCTTTTGTGCCTTGGAACATGCCCTCTTTCCCATAAAGAGCTGTAAACTTAGTACTAGAGTCAAGTGTTGCTAAAGTTTCGTTATCTAGTAGCAAATCATCTAATTCAGTAGATAATTTATCATTAAGCTCCCTTGTTTGACCAACCCAAGCGAACATATCAACACCAATATTTTCAGCTCTTACCTTTTCATCACTGCGGTCTTCCATAAATTGTTTGCGTGTATTTTGTTTATCTTCTTGAGACAACTGATTTTCACCTTCAGACACCACTCCCGCACACAGTCTTAAGTTTTCAACTGTCTTCTCTATCTGCTCTTTATTCGCGGTTAAATCCTCTCTATTTTCCTCTATTAAATAGGTTTTTACAAAGTTTCGCATTTCCTCAGTTTGATCGTCAGCCAAATTAGGATCTTTTAAAAATTCATCAGGATTGTTACAAGCCGCTAACATATGCTGTGCAGAGTGTAGTAGTGACATCCAGAACATGTCTTTACGAAGTTCTTGCAAAGTTTTTAAATTGTTCAAGGTTTTCGTTGCTTGCTCGCTGGTTCGCCCTGGTTTTCTAAGAGCTTCTCCCGTTTTGAGTCCATGGATAACACCCTCATCTTTCATCAGCTCAGTCACCTCTGCAACAGTCAAGCCTCCCGCAACCACGTTTTCATTTTCAGTAGCTGTAGTTGGAATCTCTGGTTGAAGTTGTTCTACATTTGTAGCTGTAACAGTTGGTGTCACATTTTCTGTCTCAGCAACTGGAACACCTTCCGCATCTATCTTTGCTTTAGTCTCATAATACTTCTCTCTGGCTTTAGAGAACGCTATAACCGCTGCTGCTAGTTTCTTCGCTTCATCAGTGGCTTTCCCATATATAGCGTTACCACCAACCGACACTGTTTTACCCTTAGCAACTTTCTTTTCCTCAGCTACTTGTTCCTCAGCTACTTGTTCTTCAGCTGCTACGTTAGCCGCTGGATCAGTTGTTGCTTGTGTAGGATTATTATGGATGATATTGCCTGTATTTGTATCACCCTGTTCTCTTGCCTCTTCTTCAGCTCGTGCCACAGCTTCCTCCTCTTTAGTTGTCACTGCTGCCGCTGGAGATTTAGCTGACAGCGCATCATTGATAAATGTTCTAATACGTCCATTATCTTTACTTAAATCTTCCTTTATCTTATCAATTTCTTCTCTCGACAGCCCCTGTCTTTTATACTCTTTCTCATTTTCATAAACTGAGAAAGGGGCCTTGTTGATGTATTTCAATACATCCTCTGGAGTAAGTTTCTCAGGATTATTATCTTCTAATGCAGCGAGATCTGTATCAGTTGTTTTTCTTCCAAATAACCCATGTTTTTCACTGAAAATAATTTCTGAGTTATTTACAAGAGCGCCCTCGAAGTTTTCCAATAAACTATCCATAGATTCACTCATCCTAGCGTAAGGGGTCTCTACATTTTTTCCATCTTTAAAGACTTCCCCCTGTTTAACAAGAGAATCCTTCATAGCTTGTCTAAACCCCTTTATTTGTTCAAGGTTCATCGACCCAATATCTAATTCGTCAAGAGACTTAGCTTCACCCTTTAGTTCAGCGGATATATCCTCCATTATGGCTTTATGTACCGTTGGATTAAAGCCCTTAACCACCGTTTTGAAGGTATCTTCTATTGCCTGCGTCGCCAAAGCATTTTTATATAATCTATGTACCACCGCTCTACTTCTAGCATCAGCAAGAGCTTCATTATGTTCTATCCTTTCTATAGAAGATGCCGCCTCGAATAAATCCAACATGTTCAGGTTATTTGATGTATTTGTAGGTAATACTGCAACGCCTTCTGACGTTTTTACATACATATGTTCACCAGTTACACGATAACTTGTATGGCGCTCTATTTTCTCCCAGGTTCTTAATTTTGCCTGATATCGAAAATAAATTCCGTCATAATTTCCCAGCGTTTGAAGTTCTCTAACTTCCTCTCTATTTATAGGTTCGCCATTTTCCACATACACAGGGTTTCCATCTTTATTCATAAAGGTGTATTTGTCAGCGTCTGCAACATATAATGCAGGAAACTTTTGACTTAAATATTTTATTTCATCGTCTTTAATTCCTAATTTAGTTAAATCATCATATTCTCCGTACATAAGAGCTGCCAATATATCAGCTTGAAGCTTGCTATTTCTGGCTGGATTTGGCTTTATTAAATCCCTTACTTCTGCAACTTTGACATCCGCCCTGATATTGGATAATGTTTTATTTGCTTCTCTAAGATAGATATCACAGTACACTAACGCTGCAGCATCTAAGTGAGCAGCTATAAACTCACCCGCATCTTTTTTAGTATTTTTATTTATCTCTGTTTCTTCAGTCAAGCTTTCAATGAAAGTGTTTTTATCATCTATTCTTTCGTATATCTCAGAAAGTTGATCCATCTCTTTTTTGTATCTAAGAGCAGATGTTATACCATTCTTATATTTAGTTGCAAACAATGCCGGATGCCCCAACACCTTTTTGTAACTTGCTCCCAATTCTTGTCCCATATAAGTATTATCTAAAACTTTCTCAAATGCGCCTTCTGGTGTATCGTCAGATTTTCTAAAAGCCCCCACCATTTCAACCACATTTCTAAGCACAACATTTTTAACAACTCTGGAGGTTTGTCCACCAATAAAAGTTAATTTACCCTGTTCAAATTTTTCCTCATTATAAAAGTCTTTTGCTCTTTCTATTTCATCTGCAATAATTCCCTTGCCATCTTCCCCTTTAAGAGTTTCACGTATTGAAGTTTTAACAGTATCCATATTACGTGCGTAATGTTTACCCACCTCAGAGATAGGCTCCCCACGTCCAGAAACGTTTGAAAATTTCATTCCAGGGACTAGTTCCTCAAATGTACTCTTCACCGCCTGAATTCGTTTTTGTTCTATTAATTGGTCTTGTGCATCATTAGCCGCATCACTACCGTAAGCAAAGTGATCTACAGTAACGGACGTTCCTGCACTTGCTTTGGTATATTCACTTAAAACCTCAGAAACAATGGTGGCTTTATCAAATAAAGTAGCGCCTGCTTGAAGACTCATCGTTGGATCAGCAACGGCATAATCCTTAATAAAGCCGTCAATAAACCCAACCACTTTATTGTATGACTCTTTACTAACCTTTAAAACAGTTATTGTATCTTCAATCGCCTGGGCTTTGACATCGTCGTATGGCTCATAACCCTCAGACGTCAGAGTTCTATTTACCTGTTTCTCTTGTGGTACAACTCCACCCATTTTTTCAACTAAATATATTTCAAAACAACGTTGAAGTACCTCTTCCTCAGTATGAGGTTTGTCTGGCGCTTCTTCTGCAAGTGTTTCTTTAGCCAAATCCTCATAATATCTCGCATCGACTGAATGAGAGTGCTCTGTCTGTGTTTTCTTTACATCTGCTACTGCCTGTATGAATGATGTCAAAGGAGTTGCCATAACATCCTCTCTTAACAGTTCTACTTGCCCCTCTAGTCTCCCAACCTCTCCTTTTACAACTTTAGTTTGATACTTAGCAGTATCTTTAGCATCTTCCATTCCCTCTATAAAGTGTTTATTGTCAACCACTTGTGATTCTAAAGTTCTAATTGACTTTCTTGTTTCATCTATTTTAGAAGCAATTGTGGTTTGCTCTTGTTGTAATGTGGTCTCTATATTTTCAATTTTAGATTTAGCATCTGTAACCAACTCTTTGGCATTAGATGAGGAAACAGTCTGTCCACCTAGTAAGTTCTCAACTTCAGACTTCACTATTCCCACAATCTCAGGGGAAGATACAGAGGTGAAAACTTCCTTAAACTTATCACCAAGCAGATCTACTAATCCCGCTTGTTCCTTTTTTCTTTTCTCTTTCTCAGCATTTTGCAAAGCTATCTTAAACTTCTCACCATTTTCCGCCAAAGAAGTTAAAGCATCCTTATATAGTTGTGCTTTTGTTCCTTGACTTTCATAAGTTGCTACGCCCTCTTCAAGATAACCTTTTACCCTGTCATATGTTTCTTGGAACTTGTTTTCAGTATCTTTTATGATATCTTTCAAACTTGAGCCTTTTTCTTTTCTATCTTGTTTCGATTTTGGCGAAGATTTTATCGTAGGAGACTGCAATGCCTTATCAAACTTATTAATTATGTCTTGAGCAGCAGCAAGATCTCCTAAAGAAGTTTCATTTTCCTTACTCTTCTGAAGGGACCCTTCTTCTTCTTTCTTTGCGGTTTTTATCTTTTCTCTTAGTTGTCTTTGACTCTGTATTCCATTTGGAGTTTCTTCAAAAGAGCCTTTTTCTACATCTTTTACAATTTTACGCATTTCACCAGATTTTTCTTTTATAGCATCTATCGTATCTTTAGAATAATCTTTTTGTTTATCAATAGCCGCTGTTAATTGGTTATCGGTCTCATCTAAAAGTGTAGCCACGCTCGCACCAAACTGTTTTACGACATCAGTTATAGCTACATGTTTGCTCTGAGCCTCTTCTTGTGCTTCTATTAACTTTTCTCGCTCCTTCTCTTTAGAAACTCTTTCCTGGTTCAACATCTCAATAACAGCGTCTTTTGCAGCAGGAGAAAACTTGCCATTGCTACATACCGCCTCAAAACGTTTAATTAATTCTTTAAAAGTTTCGTTCGAGCCATAGTGAATACCGTATAGATACTTTTCAATATCCTTCTGCAGCAGCTCGAAAGATGATTCTATACTCTTTTTACTTATTTCATCAAAAGCCGTTTCTTCTTCTCTAGTGTAGGTATCTTCTAGCACTTTTCGGATTGCAACAAAGATACCTCTTTTTTTGGTAAGGTCGCCATCTAAATCAGACCCCTCCCAAACATCACTCCTTAGGTCTGCCACCTGCTTTGATTGCAGATAATCATGCCCCATCTGCTCGCTGGTATTTCTCTGGTATTCTTTTTTTTCTTCTGTCATATTTTCCTCCAACACACGTACATATGTGCACCTTTATTTATTGCCAACCTTTTTAATAGGTTTTAAACAATATTTTAAATTTACAATAACGTATAAATTAAGAATCGCTTGCAACCATTTATTTTACCCATCTATAGCTGGATATATATTTATATATATATATTCACATATATGATAGCACAAAATTATCCCTTTTACAAGATTAAACTTAAAATTTTTACAAAATTCACTTACTGTATTTTCTGATAAAAACTCGACGAATATTCACAACTTGCAGGAAATAATTAAATAGATAAAATTTTGTACAAACGTTTATCAGACAAGCTAACAGAACCGTTATTTATCAGCATCACAAACCAAATCAAGTAGAGAATTTAGTAACAGAAAAATATAGAAATAATATAATGCACCAATTATAGTTGGAGGATAATGGACTTCTAACAAAAAACCAATTTGACAGAATAAAAAACAAGTGCATTTTAGTACACTTGTTTAACTTCACATACGACTATTTTCAACGATTATTCTCTCCTAATCCAGCTCATGATATCCCCTGCATATCTAGTGAATAACCACGCGAGTATCAACAGGAAAACCATAACCACTATACCGATAATGGCATGCAGAAGATGTTTCTTTGCCTCCTCACGCACACCTGTTTCCTCCGCTTTACTGTACCTTACGCTCAATATTATTACATATATAGAGCCAGCAGTTCCTACTAGAATAAGCAGCACTGGCACAACGTTCTCAGCCACCGAAATGATAGGTTTCATTATGTTTTTGTACCAAGTCACGTTGTCATAGTTTATGTATTTAGTATCATGGGCGTAAACCACTGCTCCATCACCAGCCTTATAAAAAGCTACTACTTTAATAACACCATGAGTGTCGGTGTTAATTGGCACACCCGCCGCCGGATACTCTGTAGAGCCAGCTGGAAGAACATATCCGTCTATTCCCGATCCAACTGCACCGTTCTCTCCCGTAGCACCTTTCTCCAATCGTGGGAAAGTCTCGTTCAGCGTGTAATAAACACTTACTGTTGCACCTGTAGGAGCACCCGAATGTTGCACCGTTGCAATAGTTTTGTCTGCATTAAACTTGATTGTAACTTTTAAACTTGCCGCTTGTACTTCTGGAATGAAACCAGGCAAAATAAAAGGAATAACTAGCATAACTAGCAAAAGCATAAAGAGAGTTTTGTATCTATACGTTTTCTTTAGTTCATTATACATAGAAATTCCTTAATTTACATTGTGCTATATTAAAAATGAAAGAGAAAATATTACAATACCCTCTCTTTCTTTTAACAACTATTTTTTAGTATTATCCTTGTCCCCTTATGAAGTTAACAATGTCCGCAGCATAGGTTGTAAACAACCATAGAACGATTAGTAACGCTACCATTATAACCAATCCGATAACCGCATTAATCAGACGCTTTTTAGCTTCTTCACGTTTGCTTGTATCTTCAGCACGGCTATAGTTAACACCCAGCACAATCGCATAGATAGAACCTGCTGTTCCTACTAAGATTAACAGCGGAGTCATAATATTTTCCAGTAGATTTTGAATTGGTTTTATTATATTGCTATACCAGCCCGTGTCATCATTAATATCGTAGTTTGGCGGTTCAGTAGCATCTCCTACTAGACTTTTAAAATTCATAATATGTTGTGCAATTTGAAATAATAGCATTTGCATAATATTTCCTCCCGAAACATTCACTAAACAGATAATAACAAAAAGAAATATCTTTGGCAAACAAATTTTAAATGTTAACAAAAGTTTTGGCTATTTTCTGCTTTGTTATGTAAATATTACCACATAATTTATTGTCAGACAACCAAAATAATATGTTTTAATAAAAAAATACAAAATTCCGCAAAACGTTTTACACAAAATATTTTTATATATATACTATTACTGACACTAGAAATACAAAATTAACGCAATACAAAGTTTTGAGTTTATATACTCAAATACCATTACAAACTATGGAGGACGTATGGCAGAAGAAAAAAATAAAAAGAAAAAAAGTGCAGGTTCAAAGTTTTTAATATTTGTATTAGAGCTCGTGCTCTCTTTTATTATAGCTTACGTAGCAACCAGCTACCTGGCTTTTAAAGAGATAATTTTATCTGTAGACGTTCTCTTCCAACCTTACTTCTTCCCTATACTTGGGTTATTGGCATTGGCCTTCGTGCTGTTAATATTAAGTAAAGCCCTCAAACCTTCCAGTGGCAGCGGAGATGCATCTGTGAAATACAAAGGGGATAAGAAAAAATACTACGATACTGAATGGTTGAGCACGAAAGCGTTGGAAACAGAATCAAAATATATGTATCATCTGTTCCAGGACTTGGGAAAAACAAGCGATATCGGAATACCTATACGTGCAGAATACAGCAACAATAAACTACATATCAACATGTATGAAAGCATACATACGTTAGTTATAGGATCTACAGGTTCAGGTAAAACTACTCAAATTATTAACCCTTACGTGCAAATAATGAGTTCATTAAAACATAAACCTTGTTTAGTTATAGCCGACCCAAAGGGCGAAATCTATAGAGATAACATCACACACCTTAACAATAACGGTTACAGAACACTGGTTTTTGACCTTATTGAACCTTTTAAAAGCACCTGTTGGAATCCATTGGCGCGCCCATATAACATGTACAAAAGGGCTCAAACACTAGAAAGTGAAATTAAGGTGCACCGAAACGAAGATCCTAGACAGAGTAAATTACAGCTGGCAGCCAACGAGTATTATCAAGAATGGTACGAGTTAGATGGCATCGCATTCCCTAACATGGACATGGTACGACGTAAAATGTTGTCTTTAAAGCAAACTTTGGAAACAGAAGCCTTAGAAGAGCTAAAAGAAATTTCCTCAGTTATATGTCCAATCGAAGACAAAAACTCTCCTATCTGGGAAAGTGGTGCAAGAGACTTGATAAACGGCATCCTGTTAGCGATGTTAGAAGACACGATGATTCCAGACACAGGCATGACAGAGGCAAAGTTTAATTTCTACAATATGGCACAAGTGGCAAACTTTAAAGACAATGATCCTTACAATCCCTTCAAAACACTCGGTGATTATTTTGCTGGAAGAGACAAATTTAGTGGAGCTCCCCAACTAGCAAATCAGGTGCTTTCCAATGCTGGAGATACCAAACGAAGCTATATGGGAATAGTTGCCGATAGAATGGGACTGTTCGCAGACATGGGTGTCTGTTTTGCTACGCACAAAAATGAAATGACCTTGGAAAACTTTGTTGAGAAACCGACAGTATTATTCATAAAAGTTCCTGATCATAAACTAAATCGACATCCGTTAGCCTGTATGTTCATATCTCAGTTATATAAGATACTAGTAGACATCGCCAACACATACGGTGGTAAACTACCTAGACAGGTACATTTCTTGCTAGATGAGTTTGCAAACATTCCTAAAATCCCTAGTTTTGAAACAATAATAACAGTTGCACGTGGAAGAAATATCTACTTCACCCTGATTTTACAAAGCTATGTGCAGTTAGCAATTAAATATGACCAAAACATCGCAGCGACTATAGAGGACAACTGTAACATACACATCTACCTAGCCTCAAACGATATGGATACCAAGAAAAAGTTTAGCGAAAAGTGTGGACATACAACAGTAGAATCAGAAAGCAAATCTTCTAGCAAAGGCAAAGGTGACGATTCAAAAAGCAGTAATACAAGTGTGACTATTGAACAGCGTCCGTTAATCTATCCAGAAGAACTGGATAGTCTGAAAGAAGGTATAAATATAGTTAAGATACTAAAACAACCACCTCTTAAGGCTGAATTTACTAGGTACTATAAAGTGCCGCTGTACAACAGTAAACAGGTTACTGATGAGTATAAAGAACCAGGAGTATTGGACGTCAGAGCAATATACTTTGATATACTCGAAAGAAACAAAAACATATTGAAAAAAGATACCCGAAGCAACTTAGATTTTGATTTAATTTAATGTAAAGTTAAATTCTTTAATTTAATGTAAAGTTAAATTCTTTAATTTAATTTTCATTATTAAATATATGCAACAATCTAAAAGTATAATATAAACAAACAAAAATCCGCCATCTGCGGATTTTTTACTGTCAAAATCTTTATTGTATCTCTCTTTAGCTTGCTATACTTCTTCGCCTGCTTTAGTAACTCCATTATGTTGCTATCCTTACCAACTTTTTATTGCGTTGGAAGTTACAATAATGTGCACATGTGTACATATATTTCTAGTCTTCTATCTGCCAATCTATCGGTTCTTTGCCTAGTTTATTGAGTATATCGTTTGCCTTGCTGAAATGCTTACACCCAAACCAGCCACCTCTGTTTGCGCTCATCGGGCTAGGATGTACTGCTTGTAACACGAAATGTTTTGTTGCATCTATCTCTTGTGCAATGGCTTTTGCACTACCACCCCACAACATAAATATTACCGGCTCTATTCTGGCATTTAGTAACGCAATTACTTTTCCCGTGACAGCTTCCCATCCCCAGTTTTTGTGACTGTTAGGACGAGCACTCTCCACCGTCAATACGGAGTTTAACAACAACACCCCCTGTCTTGCCCACTTAGTTAGATTGCCGCTCTTAGGTATTCTACATCCTAGATCGGACTGTAACTCCTTGTATATATTCTGTAATGATGGCGGGATATTCACAGCCTTTTCCACCGAAAAACATAGTCCGTGTGCCTGATTCACCCCGTGGTATGGGTCTTGTCCAATGATTACAATCTTGACATTTTCATACTTTACAGCATTCAGCGCATTAAATACATTTTCTGGAGCAGGATATATTGTTTTGTTAGAGTATTCTGCGTGTAATTTCTTTTGTAATTTCACAAAAGAATCGCTTGAAAACTCCTCCTGCAATAAATTATACCACGACTTTGCAATAGGAAACATACACCCTCCAAACTTAAACAAGTATATCATAACAAATGTAAAACTTAAAACTCTTACAATTATTTCTGAACACTTCTTGTAAAACTTTTTATACGTCTACGAATTATGTATACACGACAAATTCGTAAACTCGGCTACTTCAAAACATTTAACTGTTAATAATTCTACAATAATTATTTATAATATACACTTATTCTGTAACTTCTGCAATAATGTTTGCATTTTGACACAAAATAGTATAAAATTATTGTAATAATTGTGCTAGGGGGAACCTTTATGCCATATACCTCGGTTTATTTAGGCGGTATTCTACAAGAAATTATGAGTTGGGCGGTTAATTTACTTTCCACTGTAATATCTTTTGTTATTGATCTTTTAACAACAATCTTTGCAGGATTACTTTATAAAATAGGCGCAATGCTATTAGGCTTGGTAGACTTTGTACAATCCCTTTTTAGAAAACTGGCAGGATTAGAACCAAGCTGGTATGCCGGTGCTGAAAATGAAGGAGACTTCCTGTTACAATTTCTATCAGAGGATTCCGTACTAAAAGTTTTCTTGGGAATGACTTTAGTAGCAATTGCAATATTGCTAATTACCACAATAGTTCAAATAATCAGAACAGAGTATACAACTGCAGGTGCAGAAAATACAAAAGCGAAAATTTTCGGTAAAACATTAAAGGGATTGGTATATTTTGTAGCAGTTCCTATCGCTTGTTTCTTCGGTATTTTCGTATCCAACTACCTATTACAGGCCCTTGATAAAGCTAGTAATCCGTCGGGTTCTTCTAAAATTGGAGGCGCTGTCTTCTTAGCAGCAATGTCAGAAGCAAATAAGTTTAGTAATGCACCCGGCTCTACCATGACCATATTCGGAAAAAACGAACAACAACCTTGGAGCACTTGGTTAACTCCTAGCGATAACGAGGAAACACGAGGGCAGTATAAATTAGATCAGGATACAACTCCAACAGATGGTAAATCTTTTACTAATAGCGATACAAAAGGAGTCTTAGATGATGTTGCTACTAAATTAAAGTCTAGTATAAACATACCCGAAGGATCAAAGAATTCTGTAGAAGCTGCTCGTTACTATGCTTCTGTGGTGGACTTGGCTTTCGCGTCGGGCACTACATTTACCACGTCCTCTTGGAGTGGTATTATAAACACAGATGAATTACCAACCGGATATGCAGACAGTGTTGTGATAGGTTCATTACAGAATGTGTTCGACTACACTGATCAAACTCAAGTTTCGGTATTCTACAGTATAAGAGACACCAACTTCTTAATCTTGTTTGGCGGGTCTATGTTCGCTACATACTGCATGTTGATGGCATGTTTCGGACTGATGATAAGAATAATTAAAGGTGTAATTCTGTTTATGATAGCTCCTCCAATTGTTGGTATGTTCCCTATCGATGAAGGTGCATTTAATAACTGGAGAAAGAAATTCGTTGCTGCAGTATTGGCAGCCTACGGAACAGTAGTTTCGTTAAACTTATTATTTGTAATTCTACCATTGTTGAAAAATATTCAATTATTTGATCCTAGTGGCAAAGGGATGGCAGGAGTAGCAAATATTGGCTACAACAACTTAATATATCTGTTATTTGTAATTGTCTGTTTGTTCTTCTTCAAAGATGCCCCTTCCCTAGTTGGTGGCTTAATCGGTGCTGACGATGCTATGGGCGAAGGTGCAAAGATGGCTAAAAACGTTGGTGGAACAATCGGTAAAGG
>CAYJAP010000011.1:0-18379 GCA_964368425.1 uncultured Lachnospiraceae bacterium
GTTTCCACTGTTACGAATAAGAAACACGAAATGAATCCAATTAAACTAGCCACTTTAAAGAAGTATACACTCACCCAATGAAACACAAATATTACCGCAAAAGCGATAGGATTTAACACCGCGACTACGCCTGCTGCAGTGGCTAACCCCTTTCCACCTTTGAACTTAAATATTACTGGGAAGATGTGTCCTAAAATACAGAAGAACCCCGTGATATACATAGCTAAATTACACTGCCAGCCTCCATTTTTACCACCACACACAAAGTACGCTACTAACACACACACCACGCCTTTTAGTAAATCTAAAAGAAGTACTAAGAAGCCGCGAACAGCTCCATGAAAACGTAACATATTAGAAGTTCCTGGATTACCACTTCCACGCTTTGTTATGTTATCACCATAAGCCCTAGCGATGATTCTGGCAAAGGTAATGTTCCCTAAAAAGTACGCCCCGATTGCTAATAAAACAATTTTTAATACTAAAGACATTCCCTCTCCTCAGCCCCTTGCTAGTGTATGTTATTCATTGCAGTAGAAGCTAGTACCATTTTATTGTATTGTTGACTAACAAGTCAATTGTTTTACACTTCTTTGTTTATAATTTCACAGCTGATTTAAAAAATGAACCAGAACATTTTTATAAAAATATTCTGGTTCAAAATCTATCATTCTTTGTCATCTCGACCGCGTATAAGCAGTTTAATTGGCGTTCCTGTAAAGTTTACAGCTTTGCGTAAACAGTTCTCTAAATACCTCTCATATGAGAAATGCATCAGCTCTCTCTCATTAACAAAGATTACAAAGGTTGGAGGATTTGTCGCCGTTTGTGTAATGTAAAAGATTTTCAATCTTCTACCGTTTTTCGTAGGAGGCTCATTCACAAGCACCGCCTCTTGTAAAATCTCATTGAGTGTACCAGTAGTGATTCTATAGCTAGCATTCTCCAGCACTTTCTCCACTTCTTCCATTATTTGACCCATTCGCTGTCCCGTCTTTGCCGATATATATATAACGGTAAAGTAGCTCATAAACTTCAAATCTTCCTGTAATTTCTTATTGAACTCATTCATCGTCTTATGATCTTTCTCTATTAAATCCCATTTATTAATAACAATGACTGATGGTTTACCCTCTTCATGTATAAACCCAGCTATTCTTACATCTTGCTCACTCAATCCCTGTGTAGCATCCACAACCAATACCGAGACATCTGCACGTCTTATAGCATCAAATGCTCTTAACACGCTGTACAACTCCACGCTATCTTCAGGTACACTGCGTTTACGACGTATACCCGCCGTGTCAATCAATAAATAATCCTGACCGTTGTATCTAAACGGACTGTCGATAGCATCGCGAGTAGTACCGGCCACATCGCTTACCATAACACGCTCTTCGCCCAGCAACTTGTTAACAATAGAGCTCTTGCCCGCATTAGGTTTTCCCACTATAGCAATACTAGTCTTCTGTAAATCTTCTTTATTTATCTTATTTTTTAAATTAGCTACTACTTCATCTAATAAATCCGCAATGCCTTTCCTGTGTTCTGCAGATATAGCAAACGGCTCACCCAACCCTAAATTGTAGAACTCGTAAGTCTTCTCTATTTCATTATTATCTATTTTATTCACAACCAGAATAATAGGAATCTTAAATTTTCGCAAAAAAGTTGCAACATCATAATCGTCAGGAATCAAGCCCTGTTTTCCATCAACAAAGAAAAGAACCACATCCGCTAATTCAACCGCCAACTGCGCCTGTTTAGTGATGTTATTCTGAAAATCATCCTTTACTTTCATGTCTAAACCGCCGGTATCAATCAAAGAAAAATTATAGCCGAGCCATTCAGCATCACCATAAATACGGTCACGGGTAACACCAGGGGTATCTTTAACAATAGATATCCTTTTACCACACACTTTATTGAAGAAAGTGCTCTTCCCTACATTTGGTCTGCCAATAACAGCTACTAACGGTCTTTGCATATTTTTTTATCCTTTAAGTTCTTTCGTACAACGATATAATTATACCCTATAATCGAAGCAATATCAACAAGAATAGCCTAACTATCGGCTATTTATATTTTTTTACGAGGAAGAAAAGTATAAATTACCCCACTTAGTAAAACACTACCCGAGATTGCTAAAAAGATAAAAGATATTATCAACATCGAACTGTCTTTGTCTCTTAAATTGTCTTCTGAAAAATATTCGTTTATCGTAACTGCCCCATCTGTAGCATTTCCGTTTATCGTCAACTTTCCATCATCTGGATCTATAGTTGTTGAATACAGTGCAGTGTCTATAACAGCAACCAAAGCCGGAACACTTGCAATCACAAGTTCTTTTTCTACTAAATGACACCCCATTTCAAACAGTAACGCTTTTGGACTAAGTCCTTGATTATAATGTCCACTAGCTAAATAAATATCTTTGAATAACCACGGATACATTTCTTGACCGACAGACAATAAGTACAGCGCGAACTCATAAGTAGTGTTATAATTGGTGCTCGACTTTCCTACCACTAAGCGCACATGACACTTCTCTTGACCAGAATATTGAGTTACATAAGATGAGCGTGAAGCCCCATCCCTATGAATGTCAAAAATAGCGTCGAGCGAATGCTCATTCAACAATTTCTTTGCCGTAGCTGAACTTCTAGTATATGCATAACCGTCATGCGGAATATGTAACGCTTCATCTAGAATGACATTTATTCCTCTATTTTTCATCCGCCATTGAATCTCTTTTGCAACATCGTGTATACCTCCCGCACCGTAGATACTCGAAACACCGTCTGTCGGAATGTAACTTTCATCATTGTGAGTTATGTACATGCCGATAGTTTTTTGGGGAGTAGTAATCTGGGAAGGTGCTTTTGAACGTCGCACTTCTGGTTTCTTTTCTTGTCTCACAAATGTTGCCTGTGCTGTCCGAGTTGCCCTGTCCACAGACACAATTTTATATAACTTAAAATCGTAAGATAAATATTCATCACCTTCAATAACGTCCCACCTTTCACACAACAAAGTGAACCCGTCGTACACCGAATATATAACTCCGTCCCCCTCTTCTCTCTCAGTTTCCGCTCTCGCAAAATTTACACCATTAAATAGAAATGACACAACAAAAAGAACAAGCAAAACTCTAAGTAACTTTTTCATGTTTCTTCTCCTTAATATAACGTCTAGAAAGATTCGCAACCATAACTAAAACAAAGCTTATACAAATGAAATCAATCGATTGTATTCCACCTAAGAAAATAGGTAGCTTGTTGGGATTCATATAGAACGCACTCATAATATACAACAAGTTTATAACAAAAACGCAAAACTGTGTACCGTTATTTTTTGACAATAACATACCAGTTATTACCACTAACAGCAATATATATGGCACTAACGTCAGAGAAGCATAAACATTCACATGTAACAATATTATATAAAAAACTATTACTGTAAGTGCTGCGGTTATAAAATCTAACACTTCCTTTGCATTTGCAAAACGCAATGTGACCAATGAAATAACTATCGGCATACCAAATAATATAGGATTAATTCGCACGATACCAAGTGCAAATTCTGGAACAAAAAAGCCCACTAAGAAAACCAATCCTAGTGGCAAAATAACTGTCCGATATTTAAGCTCTTTATCAAACAAAAAATATATCCAAATTAACCCACAAATAATAAAACTTAACGGCATCAACCTCTCCTTATTAAGCTTTAATTATATTGTGTATATAATTATATTTATATTCTAACTAACGGCTACTATATCGGCATCCACAGTAACTTTGACGATAGAGACCATGCTCCTTACATAGTTGAGCCACTCGTAGGAATCCGTTATCTTTCTTGAAGTTAGCTGGAAGATATTCCATCTTTGTTTTCTCTTGTATCTTTTCACCAATGTCATTTAACACCTCATGATTTTTATGAGGACTAACTGACATCGTGGTAGTAAACAAATCATATCCTTTTTTACTAGCAAAGTTGGCGGTCTGCAACAACCTCATTTCGTAACACAGAAAACACCGAGCCCCGCCTTCCTTACAAGTTTCTGTTCCTACTATATTTTTGTAAAATGATTTCGGCTGATATCTAGCTTTAATTATTTTTAATTTATTATTATAGACCTTTTTATTTAGTTTTACAATTTCTTTCCATCTTTTGAGATATTCTGCCTTGGGATATATAGACGGGTTATAATAATAAACGGACACATCGTATGTGTCTATTAACTGCTCCAATACACTGCTTAAACATGGGGCACAACATGCATGTAATAACAACTTTTTCTTCATGACCATATATTAACATGAAAACTATCTTTTTGCTACAAATTTCTATCCGTCATCCTCAACTTGTAATTCCTGCGATTCAACGTCGGTGCTGTCTACCGCGCATCTTTCAACGGTGGATGATGCAATGGTTGCAGGGTTAATTTCAACAAGAATCACATCCCTGCCAATCTTTACAATTTTATTATAAGGGATAAAAATGTCTGTATTATTCTTAAAGAAGTTAAAAAAATTACGTGTGCTTGGCACAACTATGCCAGTGATTCGCGCACATCTCGTCTCAAAAACCAAATCGATGATACAGCCAAATCGCCTACCATCGCACACATTTATCACCTCTTTACCTCTTAACTCGCAAAAAGTTAATTCCATCTCGTCTCCCCGATACGCACTAATTTACTCTTCTTTTGTATATCGACGAGTTTCTCTATTGGAAATATATATGCATACTGTCGACAATAAATTACAAATTGCACTATAAAACGAGGAATTGATGATCAAATTGCTGTCATAATTAGTTATAAGAGAAATTTTCTATATACCAAGTATGGCTCTTTGATTAATTGACAAGTAAAAAGCGTGTATGATAAACTGTATAAGTAAGGAGTTAATTATGGCAAAAGGCAAAAAAGTAGTGGATCCTTTCAGTTTTAAAGAATCTCTAAAATATAGCCCAAAATCTAAAAACTATCGAGACATAATCTATGGGTTACAAAGAAGTATCAGAAAAAAACAGTCGCTAGAACTGTGGTTATACTACTCTCTTTTGAGTATGGATATCCTCGCCGTCGTTCTTATATCTATCTTTATTTCCTTGGGAACGGCTATGATAGTAGGATTGTGTCTGATGATAGCGCCTATCGTTATATCCCAACTTGTAGAAAGAGATATTCTTAAATTGTACAACGATTTGATAGATTTAATCCACTTGGACTCTCTCATGGAAGATGCCTCTAGCCTATTGGAAAATCAATTAAATTGGACAGAACTGTCAGAAGAAGCAGAGGGTAAAAAAGAGTCAGTTCCAACGAAAAACAAGAAAGTTATCATCAAAGCTAAACCTGAAAAACCAAGCGAATTGACTACTATGATACAAAAAATAAAGAAGAAAAAATCAGATAAGTAATCATATAATTACAACCTGATTAGCAACAAAAAAAAGACGTTATATAACGTCTTTTTTATAAGCTTTTCAAGATAGTCTGTACTGTTCTCATATCGCATTTGCCACTATAATGCTCTTTAAAGTGTCGCATTACAGTTGGAATACTTCTATCCGACAGAGATAGTATTACTTTTTTCACTTCTTCTTCACTCATCATCTGCGGCAGAAATTGTTCTAAAACTACACGTTGCTGCTCAATCTTCTTTGCCTGCTCCTGGTTATTAGCCTTGTTGTAGTTCTCTCTTTCATCTTCCAACTCTTTAATAGTTTTTTGCAGGATTTTCACCATCTCTATATCATCAACTTCTTTTCCGCTTGTTCTTGCGTTAATCGTTGCCTGTAGATGCTTGTTAATTACTATTCCATAAATAGCTCTTAGATTAGAATCTTTATCTCGCATAGCCTGAAGATTTGACTTCTTTATTTCCTCTATAATCATTCTAGTTAACCTTCTTTTTCTTTTTTTCTAAATACTTTTTAGGATGGTTTAAGTCGAAATCCTGTATGTTCTCTGAGTTACAATTTCTCTTACCGTCCTCTATTTCTTTAATCATTACATATAATCTATCATTTACAGCAACCGGATAGTTTATTTTATTCGCCACCCTAATCAAATATCCATTTAAATATTCAACCTCTGTTTTTTGTTTTCTTTCTAACGCCATTAAGCAAGAAGACGTAGTATATAAATTATTTTTTCTCATGCGCGCCAGCAACTTGTTTCTGTATATCTTTGCAGAACAATCATTCTCCACAAACTTATCATAGTCAATAACTGCATCGTATGGCTCTACTTTAACCTGCAATGCATTTGCAATGTCAATTCCCTCTTTGATGATGTTATAACAAATTTGCTCTGCGTGTTTCAGCGCTAACCATCTCCCAAGAGAAAGTCCTGTTAAAGCCCCCAACGAAGATACACAAGCATTCATTACCATTCGGGAATATGCTAACCCCAATATATTATCGGTAACAGCAGTAGGAGTTATACTAGACAACATTTGTTGAAGCGCATCCATCAGTCTATAGTCAACATGACCGAAAGCTCCGATTTGCATTCCACCACGCTTAATAACTTCCATAACTCCAGCGTTGTGACGTACAGACATCCAATCTATCACTAATCCTACAATCTTGTCCAAATTGACAACCTTGGATAGCTCGTCGATATTCATAACATTCTGAGTACAAACAAACACGCCTCTTTCAGTCAAAAATGGTAAGGACTCTTTGATACAACTAATAGTGTCGTATGCCTTTGTTAAAACAAAAATAATATCTTTTTTACTTCTGAATGAGCCCGCTCCCGCTACAGATGGTACAAGAATCGTATGTCTCCCGAACTCCCCGCTGACCTCCAGCGCTACGTGGTTGCCCAAATTAATCTGACTTTGGTAACGTCTAGCCAACTCAACATCGTAACCAGCTTCAGCTAGCATAGCAGCCATAACGCCGCCCACTGCACCTGCACCAATTATACCAATTTTAATAGCTTCTGCCATATCTCCTCCATATACAATATTATAGCATACTGAGTAGTCCTCGTCAATTTATGTTTAACGATGTAATCTAGATATTACATAATTATATACTGCATCATTTATCTCTTCTCTAGACAGAATTTCACCGTTTTGCACGCAATTTATAATTTTATATTTGTTTCTTTTTGCAAGCTCTAAATAATTTCTTTCCGCCACCTTAAGTAAGCTTTCAGATTTCTCATACTCATCAGCCGCTTTCTCCTGACGTAAATTTTTCAACTTAGTGCTGTACTGAAAAGGCATATATAAAAGAATTCTTATATCTGCTTTTGGCAACTTACATAGCCCATATTCTAACTTCTCAAACCACTTATACATAGCGAATCTCTTTTTCTTGTCGCGATATTTACCAGCTTGATACGCCAGATTACTGTCTATATATCTGTCCAGTATAACATGGGAATCCTCTAACGCCTTCTCAATCTTAGGTATGTTGTAACATCTATCAATAGTGTAGTACACACCGGAAACCCGCGCATCAATAGTAAATAACTCTTCCTTGAACCAACTTCCTTCTGGACAGATAGTAGGTTGACCTAAAAATGGACCCCCGATAATCTTACCTGTAGGAGAGTCATAGTCGGGGAATGAAAAATTCTGTGTTGCAATGTTGTTTTTGTTTAACCTGTCGTTCAGCAACAATATTTGAGTGTGCTTTCCGGAAGAATCAGTCCCTTCGATCACTATTAGCTTTGTTTTCATACATACCCCCTTATCCAAGTTAGTATACCAAAAAATTCTTCCCCTCAACAAGCTTAAGGAGAAGAATTACCATCTTTAGAGATACTGCACAATTATTTAGTAGATTTCAGCTTCTCTAGTTCTGAAATAGCCCACTCCATATCTGCAAAAGCAACCTTGTATGGCTCGTCAGTTTCCAAGTTAATACCAGCGTTTTTGAGCGTGTCAACACTAAAATATCTTCCCCCGCTACTCAAAAACTCAAGATATTTTTTCAGTGCGTCTTTTTTATTATTAAGAATACTATTTGCCAGACAAACGGCACTCACGTACCCTATACAATATTTATATACATAAAAACTTCTGTAGAAATGTGGGATCCTCATCCACTCGATGTCTAAATATTTATTGATGTTTTTTATTTTATAAAACTTGTCGTTGAGAGAAGAATAATACTGTGTCAACACGTCCTTACTGATAGGCTCGTTCTTCTCCATCAGTTCGTGAGCCTTGTACTCAAACATGCTAAACATTGCCTGTCTGAACACGGTGCTTAAGAAACTGTTTAGATAATCATCCAGATAGTGTATCTTTTCTTCTCGAGTCTTGGCGTTTTTGTACAGATACTTCACAAGCAGAACTTCGTTTACTGTACTAGCAACTTCCGCCAGAAATATAGTATATTGAGCGTTATTATAATCGTTATTACGGTCGGAGTGATAGCTGTGAAGGGCGTGACCTAGCTCATGAGCAAGGGTAGAAACGTCATCCATTTCATTGGAATAATTGAGGAGAACATAAGGATTCTCTCTAAAAACACCCGTAGCATACGCACCACTTTTTTTACCCTTGTTGGGATAAACGTCCACCCATCGCTCTTCTTTGCTACGGCGTAGTAAACTGACGTATTCTTCACCCAAAGGAGCTAATGCTTTAAACAAAATCTCATAAGCATCATCGTATTTTATCTTTTTATTAAATGAGGTAAGTGGTAGTAATTTATCATAAGCGTTGTACGTTTTAACGCCTAAAAACTTCTTTCTCAAGCCAATAAATTTGTGCAGCCGCGGAAGTGATGTTTCGATATTTTTCATTAATACATCGTAAACCTTTCTGTCTATGCTGTCAGGGTAAAGATGTGAGTCTAACACACTCGGATAGTTGTGGATCTGAGCGTACGCCCAGTCTTGTTTTACTGACGCAATATATGTCTCGGCGATAGTATTTTCCATTTTCTTGTACGCCGCCCTCATGTTTGTCATAGCGCCTTTACGAACACTTTCATCACGGTTTAACAGATGAGATGTGATGTTGCTTAATATCAATGGTAATTTCTTTCCCTTGCTGTCCGTAATATCTGCAAATACAAGATCTGCATCATTGAAGTTAGAAAAGATTTGACTAAAAGACCCCCGCGAACTGGATAACACACTAGCAATCCTACTTTCCGCTTCAGGAAGGATATGCTTTCTTAGACGCAGATAATTTATTAAATCCTGCTTATAATTCACAAATCTTTTATCTTCAATCAAACCCTTGAGATATTCCTCGGGCAGAGTGTTTATCTCTGCATTAAAGAAAGAAGAAAGAACGGAATATTGCACTTCCTCGTTTGTTAAGATAGCCATCTTCTCTTTGTACATACTTTCAGCAAGGTTTTCATCTACCTTGCACATAATAAAAACACCCAGCTTTTCAGAGAATTTTTCTACTTCTACCTCAAACATAAACGCCTGAAGAAGAGTATCTGGATCACCTAGCTTTCCTTTAAACTTCACAATTTTAGGGTACATCTGTTTAAATTTTTTTAAATCATTATCCCATGCCTCAATGCTTGGATATAGCCGTTCTATATCCCACTTGAATTGCCTATCTGTATCTTTTCTATTTTTCATCTTTGCCTCATCTGTTACATTTATAAAAGTATAAATGAAAAAAGATAATTGCACAACTTTTTAGGTAACACAACCCAGTAAAAAGATAAAAATCAATTACATATTACGCTTTATTTCTCTCTTCTTCCCAGTTTTCACGAAATTTACTGTACTCCGCCTCGTACGCTTTTAGATTGTACTTTTGGAAATCACTAAACTCTTCAGCAAATTTACGCTGAGATTCATTAGTTATTTTCTCCCGATGTTCTTCGTACTTCACGCGGTTAAAGTCTATTAATCTGGACTTATTTGCCACATCTTCTACAGTGGGCTCTTGCATGCTCGCCTCCTGTCCATCTCTTATCAGCTCAATCAATTTGCGACCACCTATCTTATACAATTCTTTCTCTGTTTTTTCAGGAAACAACTCTCTTGCCGACTTAACTAAAGCAACTTTATCTGCGGAGGAACTGGTCTTTTTTGCCTCTGCCAGTACTTCCATATCGTTATCATTTTGTATGATTACTGCCATTATTTCGTTATCCTGAAAGAACTTACTTGCCGCCCTAAAAACTATTATATCGTCTTCCTGTGTGATACCAGAAATCGCCGTCATTTTCAGTGTATTATTAACTTTATCAACATCCAAAAATCCCATCTGTGCACATAAAGATAGGTATTTTGTAACACCCTCTTTCATACTCAGCCCTAGAAAATCTTCATCTGTGAGCAGTATTTGTCCTTCCTCGTTTACACCACGGATACTAACAATCTGGTCTTTTTTCGCAATAAATTCGATAATAGGATTCACTTCTAGACGAACGAAATTATTACCGCCATTGCTAGCCCCTGTTACGCCAACTGAAACCCCTACTACTATAAAAAGCAATATTATAACAGCAATTACTATACCTTCTTTCGCTCTCATCACACCCTCACTACAAATATTTTGAGCGTTTTACAGGTTATTATTCGAAAAAAAAGAGGGAGTCCCTCTTCAATTCTTTTTCTGTTACTCTTGTCTATTCGGACGGTCTAACACAAAGATTTTCACTAAAAACAACCCTCCTATGAAAAACGCCACAAACAATAGAATGAGGATAATCAGTAGCCAGGACGCCATCGGTTCTTTGTGGTACGGCGTAATGAACGAAACTATCTCGCTATCCACATCATTGACAACTACTTTCACGTATATCGTTTGCACTTTCTGCTCCAGAAGTATCGCCTCTGTAACCAGCTGCCAATTGCTCGTATTGCCGATACTCACGTAACAAACACCCTGTTCACTGCTAATTACCACTTTAGTATTATTTGTAACGTTTGTAAGCTTTTCCACGCTCTTTCCGTCAACTATAAAAGCTACAGTTGGGGCAACAGGAAGCACTTTAAGCGAATTATCTTTGTATGAAACTTTCCACTTTCCATCTATTGTCAAATCTGTCAAAGCAGCACTTCCGACGTATACCTTTGTGGCAGCGTCATCTATATATCTGTACGACACCGTGTAATTACCCGGTTCAAGCTGTACCAGTGTTTTGTAGTCGTCATTCACCGACATAACAATGTCCTCGTCCAGCGAACTGCTAGATAGCACAACCGAAATATTATCTCGTACAAAATTATAAAAAGCAACCGATGCACCCTTGGTAATATCCTGTTTGATACCCTGCAAACCTAAATCAACCAAAATGTTCTTTTCTGTAAGTCCAACCAGTTCTTCTTCGCTTGCATCTGTTATATTGTTAGACAGCAACACTACATCCAATCTTGTTACACTTTCCTCAGGCAGAACAACGTCTGCGAAAGTCGACAGCGCATTTACAGACACATCCACATAACTACCCGTGAACTCAGATAAATCTATACTCTTAATGTTGTTATCGTTAATAAATAAAACATCGAGTGCCTGTAATCCCTCAATCTTTACGCCGCTGATATTATTGCCAGTCAGAGCAACCTTTTCCAGCTTAGGAAATATCGTTAAGTCTACCTCTCCAGCTATCTTGTTAAACGACAAATTCACTTCGGTAATTTTTTCGCACTCAAACCATCGTAAATCAGCTAAACTTGTTATCTTCTGATTCTGCAACCTCAAAGACGAAATGTCATGGTTATCAAACATCTTCGTCCATAACTGCCTTTTTCCGTCTTGGTCAAGGGGTTTACCTTCTATAGTGTAAAAAAAACTTACCAAAGCATTATACAAATTTGCATCGGCAAATAAATCTTTAGGAATAATGTTTCCGTCAGGGCCATCTTCCAGTGCGGACAACTTACTTTCTTCGATGGCATAAATCTTTTCCGTTACTTCCTCAGCCTTTACGACAGGAGAACCTATCGTGTTAGCCTTCAGAACTGGCGGGAAAAATACCACGCCCATGGTTAGGGTCAAGGTTACAATAACTAGAAAAACGTACATTTTCCACGACATATTTCAGTCCCCTTAAATCTTATCTACAGTAACGTTCCCGCCAACCACTCTAAAAGTATCGGTAATATCTGTATTTATCTTAGAATTATAAATTGAAACTTGTATCTGGTAAGACTCTAAATATCTTATACTTTGGAATTTACCGTCTTTAATTTTAACTTCTAATATAATCTTGCCAAATGACGGAAATCCACTTGAGCCAGCGTTCGCCTGTATCATATACTTATATTTTGCTGCAGAATCGCTATTTAATTCTAAAGCGAATGAACATTCTTTACTTTCTTGATTATAAACAAAATTACTCTCTTTCACAACTGTTTGAGCATTTACAATGTAATTCAGTTCATCTGGAGCAAGTCCATAGGTCTTTTTGAATGACGTCAACGACATGTTGTAATCCCAGCCAGAATAGCTTGCAATCAGCCCCGGCGAAACGGATGAGGTCTTCGATGAAGCCAACAAATACCCGTTGTAGTTCACACGGATAGCCGTTTTTACTAATGAGCTGTACGCTACAGCCTCATAGAAAACATTGCCCTCTACATCTCTTTTCTTAACGTTTCTAACATCTTGTATTATGCCGACATCTGTCGCAGCCTTTCCTTTTGTTTCGATATGTATACCCTTGGCTTTAGCCAATAGATTCTCCGCAAAAGTATAAGCCTCTACTCCTGAAGTGAAGTCTGGCACAATAATGTTCTCAATGTTTTCTGAACCACCCTCACTTGAAGAACCCTGCTGAATATTGTTTACATCATTTTCCTCACGAATTTGATTGTTGCTTTTCGTATTTTCATAGAAATTTGTTATAGAAGATTTGACAGTTTCGCTGTATTTTAAGTCTTCTTCAGCGATAGTACTATAATAACTGGAACTAGTAAAAACAGCGACCGTAGCCACTATAACCGCAATTAAAAAAGTTGTAATCCCTTTATACAATATCGGCATAATTCCCTTCTTATAAAAATATCTCATATATACTAACAAAAAAAGGAGTCTTTGTCAAGAGATGCCCCTTTTTAAAAGATTAACGCCCGTCCTGATAACATAGGAAAATTAGCCCACTACCATATCAATATTTGTAGGATAAACCACAAATATCGTATTAACAAATAATCCTTCAGGTAAACGTTCTCCTTCCTCAAACTTTTTCACCCACTCGAATAATTTACCTTCTGTATAGATTTCTACTTCACCATCAATCTTAAACTGTATAGAATCTTCCAATCCCTTATCAATAAAGGCATGTAAGAAACACTTTTTGTTCTTCTCCACATTTCTCCTAGACACTTCCATCTGAACCACTGGAATTGTTATTTTATCTAACTCAAATTTGCTTGGTTCAATTATTACAGCATGAGGCTGCCCGTTGATATCCGCTGTAACAAAAGTTAGTAGATTATTATCTTTTATCAACTTAAGTTGTGTTTTGGAAAATGCTTTTCTCATCACTACCTCTCCTAATATATCAATTTCTTTCACATCTAATAATAACACAACTACGGCGTATAAGTAAATTTATTCTTAAGATAAAATGCTAGACAAAAGAAAGTAAATTTGTGTAAATAAAATAAAGCGCGAAATTATATCCTGTTAACGACAATAAACATACAAAACACTGAAATCAATTAAGAAAAATTATTGACAACCACTATTCTATTTGTTAAAATAAGCGTGTTCCAATAAGGAATGACATGGAGAGGTACTCAAGAGGCTGAAGAGGAGGCTCTGCTAAGGCTTTAGGACGGGTGACTGTCGCGAGGGTTCAAATCCCTCCCTCTCCGCCATAGAAAAAATCACCTTTTACGGGGTGATTTTTTACTGATTATGGATATTCCTTATTTACAACTTACTCGCCCTTCTTTGCCCAGCGGTTCATGTCTCGACTGAAGACTTTATCAAACTTTTTCTGCATAGCTTCGGTTAGATTGATTCCTTCAGCGTTGGCGGTACAAACGATGGAAAACAACAAATCGCCGATTTCTTCCTCAAGATTTTTTATATTCTCGCTATCCTTTTTTGGTTTGTCGCCGTACATTCTGTTCATAACTCTAGCAATTTCTCCAACTTCTTCTGTCATCGCCGCCATTCTAGATAGCGGAGAAAAATATGGTTTTTCAAACTGGCTTGCCCAGTCATCTACATCTTTTTGAAGCTGTTTTAATGTTTTTTCTTTTGACATATATGCCCCCTGAAATAACTATTTTTCACACCCTCATTATACACCACCTCGTATTTTTTTGAAACCAAATTAATACAACAAATTTTCCTTTTGCTTTACACTATTTTCACCCGTTTAATTGCTCCATCTGTTGTTTTAATGTATAGTATGATTGTAACGGGAGGCGATGATGAGGATAAGTGCTGTAGTTTTTGATATGGACGGACTGATGTTTGACACTGAGCGTCTTAATTTCAAAATATTGAAAAAGGTGGTAAAACAAAACAAGGTTAAAGTTCCTGCTGATTTTTTCCGCTATTACAGAAAGGAATGCATCGGCAACCGAATGGACGTAATAAAAGCTAAACTCGCAACAAAGTTAGAGGAAGGCTTGGATATAGACAAATTTGCACAGCATCTCTACAGTTACAGGGCTAACTATCTCAAAACCCATACAATAAAGAAGAAAAAAGGCTTGCTTTCTTTATTGAAGTTTTTGAAGCAAGAAAACATAAGAACTGCAATCGCGTCCTCTTCTAAGACCGAATATATTAAGCAATTTCTCGTCAATACTGGAGTGCAGGAATCTTTTTTTGATAAAATTATTGGCGGAGAAAGAGTTGTTACACCAAAACCACATCCGCAGATATACCAAATTGCTTGCGAAGAGCTAGGCGTGAAACCGGAAGAAACTATAGCTCTGGAAGACAGTCAGTACGGAATAGAATCTGCGCACAGAGCCAACATGAAACCCATTCTTGTTCCAGATATCTCTTCCAACGAACGCGCCAGACATTTGACCTTTGCCATAGTCCGCTCGCTGAAAGACGTCATAAAGATTATAAAAAATGTAAATTCTAACTAAAACCCCTCAACTGTCTATTGAAAGTTGCTGACAAATGATGTATAATGCTAGCAATAGGAGCTAAAAAAGATAATTATGGGTAAGAAAACTAAAGAAATGTATAATGGAATATTTGATACATTAAGAACACAAAACGTTGAATTCCTTGCAGAGGCATTATACCAAAACGAAAAAATAACTAGAGTCTTAGACGGTACAGAAATTAGTGACACTGACTTCCGTTTTGCTGCGGAAATGTTGTGGGAGAGTAGGAAATTTTCGCTCGACGTAAACGTCTCAAAGCCTAATTTAGTTAACATAACAGCAGCAAAAAAATTGCTGGTATACGCTGAACTAAGAGAAGATCAAGCAGAAACAATTAAGAAGTGTATGGAAGATAACGTCATTTTTTATGACAAACTGATTAGATTTAGAGATAGATTAGAATCAATCTTAGACACGGTAGGTCTTAGTAGAACACAATTGGCTGAGCAGCTAAAAACATTACAAGGACAAGAAAGAAACTTTGTAGAGGAAAACACAACTAAAATACAAAGTGCACCTGGCTCTAAATTCATTCCAGGATTGCACCAGCATGAAAGTATTAACGACCATACAAAGACAGTTCAATCTTCGATAAACCCAGGATTAAGCTACTTAGGTGCGTGTGTACAAAAAGAAGAAGTATCATGCTTTGAACACCAACCAAGAAAAGCATAATGAGGAAGATATAAACATAAAAAAGCATCTATACAGATGCTTTTTTGTTAGAAGTTTTTATACATGTCGAGTTGTCGAATAGTCCTAAGTAGCGAATAGCAGAAATTATCTTCATTTTCGCTTAGAGGTATTTTTTCTTTTATTCTTTTATCTTTATTTTCACATACCATTATTAAATTATTTAGTGCGTTAGGTATATGTGCAAAAACATTTTGTCGCAGTATAAGTTCATTTTCAAACAGAATTGTTAATAAGTGAAAAATATTTCTATGGTACTTGCAGCCCACTGTTTTGTCTTGCTTCTTTTGTGTCCAATTAGTACGTATTGTAGCTAAAGCCATACATTTATGTATACCTGTAAAAGCGTCAAGTTCTTGCTGGTGGTCAGAAGAATTAATATGCACAGTGAGCGTTTTTTCTGGTACTGCTCTTAAACCATTCTCATCTAGCAGTTTATGCCCAAACGTCAAAGAGAGAGAAGGAATTGTTTCCATGCTGTTGATTAGATATTTAGTAAAATCTTCCAACGCCTTAGGAGAAAGATTTTTAATTAGAAAAGTCACTCCTCCCCTCTTTTCTTCTTCATCCTTTGCAGTACGTACAGAAAAGGTTTTAACGGGTATCCCTTCAGTCTTACCTAATAACATTAAATCTCCCAAAGCAGGATATTTCTCAGATACTTTAGAGGCATACTCTATCGTATCCCCAATGTTCATATTATACATATATTCCTCTCGGTTGTATTATAAACGATATTCTGTCGTCTGTAAATACCTATATTAAATTTTATTATTAATACAGTTTGAGATACATAAGTTATATGATATTATCATAATATAAAACATAAAAGGAGAAAAGTATGAAAAAACGGAATTTAGGTATTTTAGTTGGTGCATTGCTAGGGTTTTGGGGATTTTTATTTATGTTAACCACAGATAAACCAAGCGAAAGAAAAGAAGTAGCCATCGGAGTATTAATCGGTTTGGCTATACAGTTTGTAGTAGGAATGATATTAGGAGTTATAATTGTTTCTGTTTTTGGATTTGAAATATTTGCAGCATTCCTTCCAGGAGTTTAAAAGATAGAACATCATTAGCTTTAGAAAATTAATAAAAAAGTCAGCTTATTTAATCTGACTTTTTTTATACTTGTAAGTAATCTGATGTTTTTTTATTGTCTATTTGTCAATCATTTTGATGATCTCTTGCTTTGGTAACACCCCTGAAGCCTTATTAACAATCTCTCCGTTTTTTAATACAAAAAGAGTAGGTATCACATTTACTTTGAATACATTTGCTAACATAGGTTCTTCATCAATGTTTACCTTCATTACTTTTACATCTTTTCTCTCATCAGCAATCTGGTCAACTATCGGCCCCAGTGTTCTGCATGGTCCACACCAAGGAGCCCAGAAATCTATTAACACCGTTTCTTTCACTCCCACAACTTCTTTTTCAAAATTATCTTGACTTAATTTTAGAACACTCATGTTATTCTCCTTTTTAATTTTCTTATTCAATTATAAATAACTCCCCCGGTTTATGCTTAGAAGCATCGTTTTTCTTCTCTTTTTCTAAGGCACTAACCCGCTTAAACCCACAGACACCGTCCTTGCACTCGTAGACTAGACTAGGTTGGTACTCAGAATTTTCATTCTTCTGATTGGCTATGTAAAGGTTAATTTGCTCAGCGATGTCTCCGCTTTTACCTTCTATAACGGTAACTCCTTTGTTTGCAAGAGAAATATGCTTTATGTAGTTGAGCTTATCACAAATTAACACCGATACCTTATTGCTAACGATCGTTTCTATGAGGTTATCTCTATCAACATCTACCAGCTCTTCGCTCAATACAAAAGAGTTATTTATCTCGTAAATCTTAAGTTCCTGAGTTTCTTCCAGAACCTTTGTTATGTCTCCGTTTTTATAAGGGAAAGCGACTATCATGATATATCTCCTAATATATGTCTATTATCTATCTGCCTAACTTATTAATATTTATTAAGAAGCATTTTGATTATATACAATTTGTTTATATTTGGCTACCATAATTTACACATGGTCGGAAACAGTTTGTTTTTTGTAATTGATATGCTAAAATACATCAAAGAGGTATCCATGAAAACGGTAAATTCAAAATCTAGACGGATTAAATTAATTACAAAACAGTACAAAAAGACTACCTATAATATGTTGCAGGCTTACCTTAAAGAGCTTTCTGTCTTTGACGATGAAATAACCTTTGATAATGACGGCAGTGCTATATACAAGTACTTTGATTACTACTGGGTTGACACCGATAGATACGCTTTTTTCTTGATGGTAGACAATCAGATCGCCGGATTTGTATTAATAAGAGAGTTAAGTAAAAATGAATATGAGCTTGCTGAATTCTATGTTTTACCAACGTTCAGATTAGAAAATAACGGAGCTTGGTTCGCCAAATCAATCATCGGTAAATTTCCTGGCAGCTGGGAATTAAGCACTACACTAAAGAACGCTCCCGCTATAAGATTTTGGAACAAAATAACAAACGATTACTACGATAACTATTCTCACAAAGATAAAAAAAGACAGTACTGGTCTTTTAAAACTCAGGATTAACATTCCGTTCTGTTTAAGCACGTAACCATATATAATATAATGTAAACAC
>CAYJAP010000012.1:0-13473 GCA_964368425.1 uncultured Lachnospiraceae bacterium
TTATATTACAAAATATTTTTAGGTTTTTATAAAAATTTGCGTTGTTTCAGAAAGTTTCTAACAATAATAGTTTAGACAAAAATGTATATTATATGTCATAAACCCCTTTCTGTTTCGTTAATAATTTTACAGCTACGCAAATAGTATACAGTATAGGCCACAAAATAAATTAAAGGAGTGTAGTATGGAAAAGCAAGGAGTAAAAAGATTTGATCTTTCGTTGTTCTTGATATGCCTATTTTTAGGCTGGTTTGGAATAGATAAACTGTACAAAGGAAATAAAAAACTATTTTTAATTAAACTATTATTAAACTTTGTAGTAGTTGGAGAAATATGGAACATATACGATATCATTTGTTCATGCATAGGAAGGTATAAACTCAATCCTTTGAAATAATAAATCCCTTTTATAGGGATTTATTGTTTAAAATGTATAAATTTGTTTCGTAAAACTTTGTAATTGTTGTATACTAATAACACAAGGAGTGTTATTATGTTATACAAAAAAGGCGAAAAAATAGATTTGCATATGCACAGTGCTTACTCGAGTGACGGTAAACACACAATCAAGGACTTGCTTAAATTTGCAGAGAAAGAAGATATAAAAGTTATTTCTATCACAGATCATAACACACTAGCTGCGTACGAAGAATTGAAAAAAATCGATATCGCGAAGTTTTATACTAGCAAGATTATTACTGGCGTAGAAATCAACATGGGATACAAAGGCAACATGATAGAATGTTTGGCGTATAACTTTGACGTAGAAAAATTAAAAGCACTTCCTTTTCTTCAAGCAGATAC
The DNA here is from genome assembly GCA_964368425.1 of uncultured Lachnospiraceae bacterium. Classification (GTDB taxonomy): domain Bacteria; phylum Bacillota; class Clostridia; order Christensenellales; family UBA1242; genus CAYJAP01. The sequence continues at coordinate 805 of CAYJAP010000012.1, forward strand.
TCTCTTGCAAATACAGAGAGAAGCCGCTAAGTTGATGGTTTCTCATTACCGTGATTTAGGTTTAATAATAGATGATAAATTTATCAAAAATGTCACAGTAAACGCTGCTAGCCCTTTCTTCGATGAACTAGCTAGTCACAAAGAAAATTTATGGTTTATCAAAAAATATAAAATAACACACTTTGGTTATTTCTATAGAAATATCTTACTGTACAAGAAAAGTATCGGTTATGTCGACTTCACACACCTATTTCACACTTTTGAAAGTTTAAAGAAAGCCGTGAATGATGCTGGGGGAATACTCGTATTAGCCCACCCAATCGGGACGTATAAGATTGATCACTGGACTAGAGAAATCAAAAACATTGCAGCAAATGGACTGGTAGACGGTTTAGAATGTATACACAGAAAGATGACCAAGAAAAACACTCGGTTTTTATTAAAACTAGCCGACCAACATAAGTTAGTGAAAACTGCAGGCAGTGATTTCCACAAGATTGGACATATGATGGGAAAAAGCAAAGCAAGCGGATTAGATACAATTATATATTAAAAAAAGGACACCGATGTGTCCTTTTTTAGAATAAATAGTTGCACCCACACTGATTGGTTCTACAACAGAAAGGATTTAAGCATATGCATCTACAGTCAAAAGCTGGGCTGAATCCACTATTATTACAACATCTATAACTCATAAAAACTCCTCAATTTACACCAATCAACTTGTCAATTGGGATAAGAAAATTTATCGTTCCATGTAAAAGAAACACGTATAAACTTTCTTAATCCATTTTATTATTTTTTGAGGATATATGTTACAAAAAAATCTGCACGTGATGCAGATTTTTATAGCCTATATTTATAAATTTATATAATCATCATACTCAATCATTCTGTCAAACTCTTTTGTTTTATTGATTCGAATAATTCTATTTGCAACTGTCTGCATCAACTCATGATCGTGTGTAGTCATCAAAATGATTCCCTTAAATCCAATTAATCCTTTGTTTAAAGCAGTAATGCTCTCAAGATCCAAGTGGTTCGTAGGCTCATCAAATACCAGTACATTACCTGCTTCCAACATCATTTTCGCAAACATACATCTCACCTTTTCTCCACCACTTAGCACGTTTGATGTTTTTAATGCTTCTTCACCTGAGAATAACATTCGACCTAACCAACTACGCAAATAAGTCTCTTCTTGTTCCTTAGAATATTGTCCTAACCATCTAGTTAACGGTAAAGACACTTCGAATAATTCATCATAACTTTTAGGTAAATATGTTGGGAAAATTGTTTTGCCCCAGAAGATGTTGCCTGTGTATTCTTTATCTCTTCCCATTAATATGTCAAACAACGCCGTAATAACATTACTGTTATCGCTGAGAAATGCAATTTTGTCTCCCTTAGATATTGTAAAAGTGACCTTCTCAAACAACCCTGGTTTAGTTAATCCTTCCACCCTGAGAATCTCGTTACCAATCTCTCGCTCGTACTTAAAATCGATGAACGGATACTTCCTGTTTGATGGTTTAAAATCACTTATAGTTAGTTTTTCTAATTCTTTCTTTCGTGAAGTTGCCTGCTTACTTTTGCTTGCATTAGCGCTAAACCTAGCGATAAACTCTTGCAACTCCTTAGCTCTTGCCTCTACCTTCTTGTTGGCTTCTTTCGCCTGCTTCGCCATCAACTGACTTGTTTCATACCAGAAATCGTAGTTTCCAACAAACATGTTAATTTGCCCGAAATCTACGTCACAAATGTGAGTACACGTCTTATTCAAGAAGTGTCGGTTGTGTGAAACAGTGATAATAGTGTTTTCAAAGTTTAACAGATAATTCTCTAGCCAATTAACAGCTTTAGCGTCTAGGTTGTTAGTAGGCTCATCCAAGATTAGTACATCTGGATTACCAAACAAAGCTTGTGCTAACAACACTTTTACCCTCATTTTAGAGTCTATTTCTTTCATTAATTTATCATGTAAGTTCTCTTTTACACCCAACTCTTTTAACAAGCTAGCAGCGTCTGCCTCAGCCTCCCAGCCGTTTAAATCCATAAATTCCTGTTCCAAGTTACCCGCACGTATCCCATCTTCATCGGTAAAAGGATCTTTAGTGTACAAAGCGTCTTTCTCTTCCATTATTTCTACCAAACGCTTATGACCTAAAATAACCGTTCGTAAAACTGTTTCTTCGTTAAAAGCATCTTGATTCTGGTTTAACACACTCACTCTCTCATGTGGTCCAACCACAACCTCTCCCTTGTTTGGCTCAAGTTCACCAGATAAAATTTTCAAAAAAGTACTCTTACCGGCACCATTAGCACCGATAATTCCGTAACAATTCCCCTTTGTAAACTTAATATTTACATTCTCAAATAACTTACGACTACCAAATTGTAAACTAACATTTATTGCTTGTATCACTACACTCTCTCCTATTCTAAAGTCGAAGCCGACGCTCTCGTGCCGGCTTTCGAAACTATCCTTTTACTCTTTCTACGTATTCTCCCGTTCTGGTGTCCACTCTAATCAGCTCCCCATTATTTACAAATAACGGAACTTTAACTAGCAACCCAGACTCTACTTTCGCTGGTTTATACGCACTCTTAGCTGTATCCCCAGCAACTGCCGGCTCGCACTCTACTATTCGTAGATCCACGAATAGTGGCGGCTCTATGCTGATTATCTTACCGTTTGCGTATGATAACTTAACCATCATATTTTCCACAATATACTGTAACGTATTCTTAACCACATCGTAGTCAAGAGGAATCTGCTCGTATGTTTCTGTGTCCATAAAGTAGTACAGTCCGCCGTCGTTGTATAAATACTGCATCTCTTTTCTCTCTATAACAACATCGCCCAGTCTCTCAGATGTTGTAAATCGTTTTTCCAACACTTGACCTGTTTCAATATTTTTAATCTTAGCCCTAATAAATGAAGCTAATCGTGGCTGCTGTATGTGTTGACACTCTACAGCCGTATAGATAGCTCCTCCCATCTCAAAAACCGAACCCACTTTCAAATCTGATGACTGCATAAAAACCCTCCTGTAAAGATTATTTTGGCTGGGGTGGTAGGATTCGAACCCACGGATGCAAGAGTCAGAGTCTTGAGCCTTACCGCTTGGCGACACCCCAAAGATACATTTTATTGTACTATAATATACGTAAATTGTAAATAACTTTATACAAAAAAATAAACATATTCGCTTTATATAGGACAAAAACAAACACGCCTTTCTATATTAACAATTGCAGACGCAAAAAAAGGTTTACCCTGTAAACCTTTTAATCCACCATTCGGGTCTGTCCGGAGAACTTCTTCACATAATTATTTGCCATAAAGAAACTTGCTATTAGCACAACCACCCCGCATATACCCGCCATCATAAGCATGTCTAGCCATGGTGTAGTTATAGGAATGTATAGCCCCGCCAACAATAATACATTTTCAAATGAGGTAATTAACATAAAGATTATAAACATAGAAGTCAATATTGAGCCCACTATCATGTACAGCATCTGCATCATAAATGCTTTGAGGAACGCCGGTTTATCCATGCCAAGTAAGTTCATTGTCTTGTGCACATGTATGGTTTTACGTAAAGCAAGCATCAATCCAATAACAACACACAAGGTGCTTAATACTATTATTACTCCATTATAAGCCTGGAAGACCAGTAGCGGCCATTCGAACATTTTTAAACCCGCCTTTCTTGACTCTACCACAGATACAATAGAGTATGAGAGAGCATTATACTGTGTACGCAACTTACCCATAACTTGGTCATGATACTCATCTGTTACTCTAAATACAATCTCGTTAAAATTAAGCACGTCTGTTTGCTCAGCTAAGAATTCTCGTTTAGTCACTATAAAGTTTGTATCTTGCTCCATACTATCAATGAAACCAACAACCTTTACGGTAACAGTTTTATCCACAGACTGTATGTAAATATCAACCTCTTCGTTAATTTGATAACCCTCAATGTAGTTATAACGCACGTTCAATAACGCTGCATTTTCTGTCTCTCTAAAGGCCGCTAGTGCGACATCTTTATTAATTATTAGACTGGAATAAACGGTTGTTACATCATCAGCAGTCATGCCCTTAAATTCTCTTATATTACTATTGGTTTTTACAAGTTTAACACTAGAGAAACAAACGGTTGCGTACGCCTCTTCGACACCACGTAAGTTTGACACATAACTATACACCCCTGCCCCACCGTTATTTATACGCGATATTTTAGCGTTGTAATATGGTACGTTTATTCTACCTTCCGCCAGCACTCCTACGGTATCTACGAAAGCTGTAAGCATAATAACAATTGTGAGAGCAAATGTTAAAATTCTAGTTACCATACCCGTACTAGCATTAATAAATGTGTTTTTATTGTATATACTGGTAAAGTTCTTTCGACGGAATATCTTATTAACAATTTTCAGGGTGTAATTGATGAGATATGGGGTCAATAAGATTAGTGAGGAAATTCCTAATAATACGATTACAGCTGATAACACCTTATTTTGCCCTTGTTTCTGAAATATAACTACAACCACCGTTATGAGCAACAGCAACAACCCTAGCACTTGTAACCAGAAATGCGTCTTCTTGCTCTTTTCATCTCCAATAATCATTGTCTGTCTTACACTAAATCTCAAACTGCTTATTGCTGGAATAAACGCGCAAACTACTGATGAAACCATGCCAAAGACTAGTGCTATCAAATAGTAAGGTATACCTATGCCTGTAAACATATCCAAGCCGAAAGCAAATGGTGCAATTGATTTTATAATAAAGGAAAGAATAATACCTATGCCACCGCCTACAAGTCCGTAAAATACACTCTCCAGCATCGATGATCTGAATAGCGAAAAGGTCGTTGCCCCCATACTTTTCATAGTAGCAAACTGCTTAACCCTCTCTGAGAATACTAAGCCCATAGTTAGATATATAATGAACAAACAGAACAAGCAAACAATTATTGCACAAATGAGAAAAGGCACTTTGTTTTGTTGCAACGACGTCTGTAAATTTTCATCGTGCTGACTATTTTTTACAGCGAACTCCGGGAAACTGGCTTCTAGCTGTTCTATAGCCCAGTCAACCATCGACGGGTCTTTCAGTTTTACTAAACAGATATTAAACAAATAGTTTGTGTTTAGTTTGATGATGGCACTAACACTGTCTCTGGATACTATTATATTTTCGTTACTGGAGAACCTGAAAAGTCCTTCATTCTCAGCTATACCTGCTACGCGGAATCCAGGATAATCCACTCCCTGATACTGCAACATGTAGGTATCACCAATTTTATAACCGAACTCTTCAGCCATTCCTCTGCTTATTATAACATCGCCCCGTTTCAACTGAGACACTCTTTCCCCCTCTCTAAATGTCAGAGGGTTATATGTCTGTAAATGGTCTAAGGAAACTCCGAGAACGTTTATCGAGAGCTCTCTTGTGTCTTTCTTTACCACCCCGTTAATCGCAAACATATGAACAACATACTCCGAGTTCTGTCTAACGATATCAGGGAAGTTAATGGTAGTATCAAACTTAACATAGTTGTTCCCTGAGTTCATGATGTTGATATCGGAGTCTCCATAAAATACACTCTTAGATAAATCAAAGAAGTTATCAAAAACTTTGGGTACAATTATAGAGGTGAAAAACATCATTACAGCTACAGCAACGCAAATAATAATCATAGGGATCCTTGATTTATTACTTCTAATATTCGCCTTTGTGTATTTAAAAAGAATGTTCATCTTTCACCTGAATAGCTTATAATCTTTCGCTTTCTTTCAATTTTTTGTCAGAAACAACAGCTCCGTCTTTCAACAAAATAATTCTCGTACCATATTTTGCGCAGACATCTGAGTGTGTTACCTGTATGATCGTTATGTTTGTTTCCTTGTTTATTTCTTTGAATAGTAACATAATTTCTTCTCGAGACTTACTATCTAAGTTTCCGGTTGCCTCATCGGCAAACAAGATTTTAGGTTTGGTTATGAGAGAACGTGCAATAGCAACTCTCTGCTGCTCTCCACCGCTCAGCTTAAGCACCTCACTATGCTTGTACCTACTTAACCCTACACGCTTAAGAATGGCATCAACCTCATGTTCTTTCACTTTTTGTTTTCCCAGTGAAACTGGTGTGATGACGTTTTCATACACCGTAAAATTAGGTATTAAATTATAGTTTTGGAAGACAAAACTAATATCTCTACTTCTCAACTTACTGATTTCTTTTGCAGAATATGAATCCAAATCTTTGCCCAACATAAAAACGCGTCCATCGGTTAGACTTTCTATGCCGCTAAGCAAATACATAAGAGTACTCTTTCCACTGCCTGAAGGTCCCATTATAGAAACAAATTCTCCTGAACGGAAAGAAAGACTAATCCCCCTTATAACATGCTGGATTTTACCACCAACATCAAAGTCCTTAATTAAATCGCTACAACTTAAAACTTCTTCTTTTTCTTGAGCCATATAGTTCTCCTCTCTTTATTTTTAGTTAAAAGGGATTTATTTATCATAAAAATATAATTCTATCTGGGTAAATCCACACATTAAGATAATAAACACCTGTAATTATCCTCATATAGAGAATAACATTTTTTGACAATTATTGTAAAGTGAAGACGAACTGTTGTGGTAATAAAAAGCTGCTATATAACAGCAACTTTTTATAAGAAACTTTATAATTATTGACTAGATGAAAGCACCATGCTCAATAACATCATATTCAAGAAAGAGAATCTTCCTGAAACAAGTTCATCAACTAATTCTGTTGGCATCTCTAACGCACCGTATAACCCACTCAACATCCTTGATAGATTACCAGTTATCATCGAATCTGGTCCAAGAACCATACTCTTTAACATTGGGAAAGGTCGTTCGAAACCATACTGCGCTTGTAAACTAGAAACAAAATCCATACTACGTTCTAACATCGCCATTCTTTGTTCTTCTTCACTGGCTTCTTCATCAACAAAATCTTCCACTTCACCTATCTCTATCATTGTCTGCATTATGTCAATGAGAATGTTGAATATTTGTTCGTCAGTAAAGGTTCCATTTGGTCCTTCCGCTGCCGGCAGAACAATCTTTAAAGAATCCTCTCTAATTAAATAATCATTTACAAATACCGTTAATGCGGTTATAAATTCTGACCCATTCCAGAACTCTTCTTCATAGAATCTAAACCCGTCCAACTCGTAAGGTATGGAGCATAGCGTCTTTATCATATTAAGACCTTGGGCCATCATTACTTCCATACTATCAATTGATATACCCCCTTGCATTAGGGAAACATCTATTATGTATTGGTTTACGTCAAATCCAGCAACACCATTTTGTAACAGATAGTACTCAACTGGCTCATTGTGTGAATTGCCGTGAATATCAACGCACACTTCATACTCTTCTACATATCCGGACTCGTCCTCTCTTTCATCCATAATGTACAGATAAACTTTCTTTATCAAAATGATTCCGTCTTCAACTTTGCTGCTGATTGAGCGTACTCTCACCTCGCTGAACGAGTTCAGGAGATCTTTTTCTTCTTCAGTGATCTCTATTTTTTGAAGCAGTCCTGTTTCACTGTTGATTTCTGCCAAATATCCGCGGTAATCAGTCTCCCACGGATTTAACGTTACATAGTAATTATCTGATTCCTGCACTGTGACAATCGGAGCATCCCAAGAAGACGCGTCAATTATTTCTATTAAGTTAATGTCTTCTGCAATACTCTTAATTCCAGAAATCATCTCTGCAAGAATATCTTCAGTTACACCCGTGTATTTGAAGGTATACCAAATCCCCTCACTTATCTGAACAGAATCTCCTGCCCTGGAAATCAATCCACTTGCGAGTTTCATTAACAACATAGCATTCGACAGTGAATCAGTTTCTTTCACAAGGTTATTATATTTAGGGTCTAATCCCACGAAATCTATTACTACTCTGGTAAGGTCAACCAAAGTTATCTCTTTGGCATAATTCCATGTTTTCTCTCCAACTATATACCTAACCTCGTAACTCTCACCATAATATACTTTGTCGTCAATAACATTAAAAGTTAATGGAACTCTTTTAAAATAAAATCCGCTTCTCGTGTCTTTGTAACCAGAACTGTCGGTATGATAGCTGTAAGAATCATCTCCCTCTAAGTCAAGCCATAGTTCACTACCTTCTGTACCTTCTCCCCATTTATAATCAATTGCGGTGTACAGTTGCTCTTCTACCTGTATGGTGCATGCAGAGTCATAATAAATCGTTCCACCCGTTTCTTTGAAATACAAGTGAGCGTAAGCATTCACCGTTTTGTCTCCATTATTATCAGTGTCTATCGTTAGATAATCTCTACCTAACGGCTCTACGGATAAGTATGTCATATAATCAGAGCCTGCTGCAATCAAACTTGATGGAACTACGATGGATTCTGCTACCTCAATAGCTTTACCATATAACACCCAGTTTCGAGCAAACCCTAACGCTCCGGAATCCATACTCATAGGATATAAACGCTCTATAATCCAACCCTTTCTAACTCTAACCAAAAGGACGTCATTCATCATTGCAATAACTTCATCAACTGTAGAGTCATATCTTAACCGATCACTTCCCTTACCAACAATAACTCTAAGCTCATCGTTAATAATGTCTATAATTTCCGCCTTTGTATATTTTGCTACGAAAAACAGATTTAAAGACTCTTCTACAACCGCTGACAGAAGAGGAGAGTCCAAACTATCTCCCGAATCGTCATCCTCTGAACCAGTATCTACATCAAAGTCGTCTGATAAATAGCCCACCATATACTCTCTGACTATATATTCCCAGACCTCCCTTTCTGTATATATTTTGTCGCCGACATAGTCGCCATCTTTATTTATTTTCCTAAACCCGGTACCAAACTTAGCAAAAGGAATATCATCTTTCACTCTCCAGATGTAAGCCCCAAAGACCTTGTTTATCTCATCGTATGCCTGATTTATCTTATCTTTATCTTCAATTGCTATTTCTGTACCATCAGCAAGAACTGTTGTGGTCACAAAGGAAATTTCTCTTTTTCTGGAATTGTTTAACTCAATTGCTAACTGTTTAATTAGCTCCTCAACATATCCCTCATTTGCTAATAACTCTAGGGAATTTATCAAACCATCAACCACTCTATTACCAACAACTTCAAGCAAGTCAATAGTTGCGCTACTTAATAATATCTTAAATCCGTACTTAAATGCTTTATGTGGTGCATCTGAAGGTATTCCTAAGATATCGAATACAATGTTTGCCATGTTTAATATCTCACTATTCATGTTGGTCATTACTAAGTTAAGGATAGGGTAAATTTTAATTTCAAGACTTGATAGTAATTCTTTTGTTCCTTCTGGGAATACGAATACTCCTTCAATGGTCTGTCCATAAGAGTTAGCCCCTACCTTTCTTAAACCCTTTAAACTTTCGATATAGCCTAGCATAACTTTAGTAAAGTTACTTACCCTTCCGGCTAATTCTTGTTCATTAAAATTACCAAATTCATCTATCTCAACATCCGCCAGTTCGTACAACATAGTCCTTATGTTCGCCCAAGACATTTCTGATACTAACAATAATAACTCGTCTAAATCTTGTAACATCTGTGCGAAAGATACTGCAAATATCTCTTCACCTATACCATGTAGAATCTCGCGAGTAGATGATGCAGAGTCAACGGCTGTAGAGCCAGCAAAAACTGGACCATAATAGCTTACCCAGTCAGTAATAGCTGTCGCAACACCACCAGATAGCTCTGCCGGGCTTCTTAACTGTTCATTTAAAATACGATTAATCTTAGCAGAGTTTGCCTCTACAATATCCAAGAAATTATCTATTGTGTGATAAGCTATACGGCCTAAATCCTGATATGTAAGTCCACAATCTAAGAAATCCTGTATCTTCTGCCTTATAACACCAGCGTCAGATTCACTTTCCGTTAATCCTACAGGAGCCGCACTGTCAATGAGTGACATAACCAACTCATTCAGCCCCTTTACTAACTTATATTCCGCTAGATCTGGTCTTATAGAATTATCAATTTCTAATAAACTAAGCAGATAACTTTCCGAGAAATCAATGTTGTAGTTTTCTAAAAACAACTTCAAATCTTCAAGATATATAACAACTTTTCTAAAAACATCACTAGGTATTTTTGCTTCTACAAAAGCTTCGCCTATAGCATATATCGTCTGGTAAGTCATATCAGCTGAAACCTTTTCCATACTGCCCAGAGAAGGGGAATTAACCACTTCTAGATCAAAACCAACTACTCCTGCAAGAGCTCCTGCAAAATCATCTTTTTGCTTTTGGGTGTATACAATGGTGTCCGAGATGTCAGGTTCTTCTTCTGTTTTTAAGAACAGTAGCAGCCCTGTCGCCACTAATGCAGCAACCATCACAGAAACTATTACCCCTAAAAATATTTTTATCGATTTAGTCATTACAACCTCCTAGTACTTTTCCTATCAACACCATTTTAACCCGCCATCGCTGCTAATTGTGCAGCTATCTTTTGCATGCCCATTTCCAATAACCCTAATCCAATAGATTGTAACTGTTCACCCGAGAATAAATATGGTAAAGAGAATGCCAGCGGCATGAAATCATATCGCGCAATAGTAATGAAATTCTGTAAATTCACCTTTTCCTCATATTTGTCTACATGAAGAATAAATCTTCTCATTGTATCGGGATTAAAATCAAATATGCCTTCTGTGTCGGGATCATTATCATAAAGATTTTCCATAACCCATGCTTTTTGGTCTTCAGTGAAAATCTCTTTATCATTGAATGCAGTGTTAAACCAATCTATTACTTCATCTTCGTAATATGATACATTGAACTCTAGATAACTGTTAAGTCCTGGGATATAAATATCTAAATGTCCTGCTAGCATTTGGAACATGTAAGAAGGAGTATCAATCATTTTCTGTAATAGAGCAAGGTCTCCAATATCATTTTCTCCTAAGAAAAGGTTGTTAGGCATTGCTGACCTTATGTTAGGATATATCTTGTTTCTAATATATAAATTACGAACTAAATCTTCATATGTTTCAATCTGTAAAACATTTTTTAGAATATCCAATAAATCTTCAGCTGATGACGTATCTGAGTACTGTATCTCATTGTAACCGTATGCAATGAGCTTAGCATTTATTTTATTAATAACACGAATTAGAGGCTTTTTTATCTGTTGATTTATTGCCTCTGCAATTAGCTCAAAAACCTCGATATCGTTATCAGAAAGTATTTCATTAGACTCAGCATCAATAAATGCTTCAAAGAACTCCTTCGCCCTTATCATCATAAATACCCCATCTGCATGATAATATGACGCTTCTGTACCCTCATCCTCTCCACCAAATAACACTGTTCTAACTTCAGTAAGTTTATCAGTGAGTCCTTGAGTCAAGTTAAATCCAAAACCAAAATCATCATTTAAAACTGTTAGAATTTCATTTAATTTAGTGTTTAAAGTTGTATTGCTAGCGTAGCCTAAACTAGTAGCGGAGATATTAACACGTGCGATAATTCCACCCTGTTCATCAGTTATAAGCGCGTACTTTACTAAATCAGATGATTCTACTATGTTAGAGTGTTGATCAATTAGTACTAGCCTGTAAGAGTGTCCGTTATTCTCTGGAGTTTGCACTGATAGTGATCTATTGTTAATGCTCGTTATAGGTTCACCAGAGAAATCTGGGTTAAGATAAAATTTCCAATTATCAACATCATCGTCCTGCTTTACATATAGGTAAGTATAAATAGTTCGTGGTATTATTGTTGTCTCATCATTATAATAGAAAGGATAACTAGTAGTAGTACCTGTATATAAATATAATACGGAATTATCAGTTGAGAAAGTAAACGCCTGCCCATTTATCTCAGAAACCTCAACATTGTCGTATTCGTAGTAAAGTTTCAGATTCTCTGGATCAGGATCAGAATAATCAACTATATATTGCGCCGAGTAGCCGTCGTGATCGACCCATACTTTAGCGGTTTTATTTATATGGTCATAACCTTGTACATCTGTAGAAAAACTAGCACCACCTGGAGTTGTATACGTTAGAGAGTACCCCCTAAACACTTTGACATCGTGTCCGTTAAGTTTGGTTACTTCTTGTTCATCCAAGAACACTTTTAGATTAGCTTCATCAGTATCATTTAAAGTAAGTGTCATTGCTATCTCATTATTTGAAGTTAGTGCAACAGGATAATTAATGCCGTTAAGCACATACTTATCTCCGTCGATATATCCTCCACCGTACTCCCCATGACTATAAGCTTCCCATACCGTATTCGAGAATTTTTCATCTTTGTAAACCAAAGCGTTTAATAAGTATATAAGTCTGTCAATAGACTCACTATTATTCCAAGACCTGTCAAACAAAGATAACATATTATAATAGGAAGACTTATATCCCTCTAAATTGTATAAACTGTCTTGTGATGCGCTTCTTATCTGATACCAATCATAATCAGACATACCTTCTGGTTTCTCTCTGTTTTCGCCTAACATATTCAATAAATACTGTACATAAGGCAACAAGTAGTTATAAGGGATTGAGAAATCATAATTTAAGCTATTTCTATATTTATCTGTATCACTG
>CAYJAP010000012.1:13573-18163 GCA_964368425.1 uncultured Lachnospiraceae bacterium
CAGGATCGTCTACAAACGTGGAGTTAATGTATGCCGCCAACTCCTGAGCCGAAGCAATACTTAAGGCAAACGGAGCAAACATATCTTTTAAGTTATACCCGCTTGAACCAATATATTGTTTATCTTGCTCAAATGCTAGATTACCTAATGCAGATATAAAGGATAGAATTTCTTCTACTTCTTTAAACACAATTAGTTTTATATAGCTTGTTTTAATGGAGTTATAAACATCATAGCCCACTACTTGTGTATTGTCAGATGTATCGATTAACTTGTAAGAAAGATTAGTAGTTTGAACTCCCTCATCTCCTTCAGTCTCAAAATCACTTAAATCAATGTTGGCACCTTTTTTGTTCAATGCACTTACAAAGTCTATAATAAATAATGGAAAATAATCTAGGAAGCGACGCTCTGGCTCTCCATTCCACCCTATGAAGCTCTTATAGGTCCATATGTTGTCAGGAATAATATGGTGGATTGAGTTACTTTGATGAGATTGTAAGAAGAGATCACAAATACTGTACATAATCTCGCCCAGTCCGACAGCTGCGATAGGAGCGTCGTCGGCAATACCGGCACCTGAAAGTATTGGAATCAATCCTGAAGGCTGTGTAAATCTACGATCTTCAAGATATATTCTCATCAAAGATTGGAAATATTCAACCTCTGACGAGTTAGCATTAATATCGTTTCTAATAGATTCTCCAGCAACTGACACAAAATACTCTGCGATCTTATCCATGATTGCTCGCGTTGCACCTGGAATTACCTTCGCATCTTTGTCGACTATAGTAAATGTAGCATGATTGTAGTCGTTATAATGGGTCCAACCGTAAGATGTTTGACCATATAACTCAGACACATACTTAGGCATATATACATACTCTTCATTCAATACGTCTATAAAATCGTACATTGTTTTTATTCCTAAGTTAATGTTTTGCTGTCCTAAATATGTCAAAATAACAGATAACCTATTCATATTGAATAAGTAAGCACTATCAACACTCCACTCATTTTGCAGCGATACAGTAGTTCTACCTAACCTCTCTATCACTTCAAATAAAGTAGACATATTCCCCTCTATAATACCATTAAATAGCAGATTATCAAGTCCACCCTGAGATAAAATCAATACACCCATTGCGAACCTGTTGTAATCGATTTCTGTCAGTTCTTCCGAACCTTCTGGTTCCGGTAACTGCATGAAGGCTAGCAACTTAGCTTTATCCGCCGCAAATTCCCCTGGGTTACTGTCGTAATAATCCTCGTATGATTCTATATCTGCCGATAATTCAACCTTATATTCATTTATTATATCTGAATTACCAGAGAACATATCTTCTATGATATTGTTAATTTCTGTAATTAGATTAAATAATAAATCAGAAGAAGATGATGTATCACTATGCAAACGATCCGCATTTCTTAATAAATATGCAAAATTATATAACTCTGCATCCTCATCGCTTATATTAATCTCAAACATGTGTTTGTTAGCCCATTTACTTGATGCCATAACATCAGCTATAGTATCACTGATATGTTGGAGTATAAAAGACTTTCCAAGTGCATTAAATGTGCGTATCATATCAAAGTTTCGGTTATAGATATCCTGTCTTCCTGCCGGAGAATCGGCTGAAATATATACAACTTCCTCCTCATTCCAATCCACAAAAACATCGTTTAAAGGAATTGATGTTTCTTTTGCTAGGAACTCTAATATTTTGCCATATTTGCCATCATAATTATTGTAGTCGTCGTATGGAAATTCAAATAACCCTATTTCAATTGAGTTTTTAAGTAAAAACATTACCTCATTTATAAACAGTCCGTCAGAATCATCTAAGTCGGTAGCTATTGGAAATAAGTCATTGTAAAAGGAATCATTATAGTGTCCTGTAGACATATCTGAACTCTTATCATCAAAGATGTTGAAAGGATCTTTAGATATTCTCTTATATAAACCCGCAGCTTCGTCATAATACATAACCCAAACTCTGTCTTCATAAGTTATGTTAGAAGACCAAGACAGGTAACCATTTTCTTCTTCGACATAATTGTCTCCCAGGTAAGAAGCAAGCTTTGCCTGGCCCAAATAATCTTTTACTCCAAATAATTCAAGATCGATGAATCCATCAACTAGGACGTTTACCGCTTCAGTAACTAGTTTTTCAGAAATACCTGTTTCAGCTAGTACGAAGAAGAATTCGTCATCTACAGTCAAATTATCTCCACCCTCACCCAAGAATGCCATTGCAAGTTTCATTGCGAATAAAGTCTCTTCCTCACTTATTTCATTTAGGAAATCGCTGATAGCAATACTAAGAGCCATACCATTTAATAGTTTGTCAATATCTTTCTGATATAGCACATACGAATCATTGGCACTTTTTTTCACTAGAACGATCATAGGTCCATCATATGATGCATCTACTGATAGATAATCTTCTAGTGCATATGAGTCTGTAAAGAAATTAATTTCATGCGCAGCACTTATCAGACCCTGACTTGTCTTTTCAACTAAAATGAAACGAACAGCATCTAATATGGACATATATTCTTCACCGTTGAGCGTGCTTTTTTCGACGCTTAAATCAGTAAATTTAAAGTCTGGCGATGTTACATTAACGCCTGTAACTAAGTATATTTCTTCAACTATAGAAGGATATATTTCTAAGCTTTGAACTTTTTCAGAAGTTAATGCAGCATATACTTCCTCCTGAGTTGAAATATCAAATGTCAAATCAGAGAAATATCGATCTTTCTTAGTAAGGATTTTAACAAAATATTCTGCCATGTCAGGAGTTGAAAGTAAATCAAATACATTTATTACTGAATCAACAACACCGTTAACAACAACTGATGTCGTTTCTAATATTGTAGACCCCATAAAGAGTGTAGGATTAATTTTACTTTCTCCAAGCGATAAAAACAAGTGAGCTATTGGAACAATTTTATTTTCCAACGACATCAGTACGTTCATCAAACTTTCTGATACTATCAGCGTTCCTGTTCTTTCTACGCCAAGTGAGTTTATTCCTGTAGTTTTTGTATCTCTCAAGGTCTGTGCGTATCCGCTCATTGTTTGCGTTAATAAAGTAACCGCTCCATTAAGAGAAGATGTATCGTTAAGATCAACATCTTTTATTGTTTGTAAAAATGTTTGTATTTTACCGGAAGAAACAGACTCTCCGATATTCATTATATTCTCTAGACCAGAAAACATCACTGCTATTTCATTTGTGAACTTTTCCTCACCAGCATCATGTAACGCCTTCTGAGCAGGAGTAACTAAACTAGGAACAAATGAGGCAGAAAGCACCATAACTTGAAAATATTGGTAAGATAATTTGTCTTCACCTGTTAAACGAGCAATGTTTATATCTTTATCTATCGCGTCAAGGTAATATTTTAAACCATCATTGATTTGTGTTTTATGTGCTAAAACTGTATCAAAAAGGTTATCTAGGAAATGATACAATACCCTTCCCAGCTCTTCACCTGTCAAACCTGCACTAACTAGAGAATCAACTATCTTTTTCAATTCGCCAGCTTCAATAGCCTCATGTTCGCCGTCAGTTATTTGTCCGGCATCAAGACCGTTACGTATCTTCTTTATTGAATCAAATATGTAACCAAAAGCCTCAGCCACCCCATCGGTAGCACTTAACGCTTCCATGCTAAAATAATCTTCAAGGTCGATTTCAGACAGTTCAATGTACTCTAGAGAATCATGCAAGCCGGCAATGACTTTATTGAACTTAGCCTGCTCGATATTTGCATCTTGAAATGCTAATCCTAGTGCCGCAATAGCCTCTTCGCCCAACATGTTTAGGACGTTCCCCAGTTTGTCGGTTGTTGGATTATAGTTAAGATCAAAGTTGACCATTTTCGAAACGGCAATCGTAAACTCATTTAAACTACTTTCTGTGTATTGCACATTAACTGGAGTAGGAGTTGGATCCCCTTCTTTGTCCTTCACAAATAATATCAGTCCCAAAGAAATGAGAGCAATACTTAATAATGCCACCATACTTGAAACAATCACCTTCGTTCTCTTTAACATGTAAACCTCCTTAAGACTAAATAATTATACCGTTTGATATATTTTATGGCAACTAAATTTCTGGCTTTTGTAAAATTTTATGTGTTTTTGTATTAATATATATAAAGCAGTAAATTTTGCTCGATAAATAAGCCTTAAATTACACTTCTTAGTTTGTGTTTTTATATTTTTTTTAACCATTTTTTAATACTATTTTCATTATTTGATGAAAAAAAAGAAGTCTCTGGTATAGAAACTTGCTTTTGTCATCATCACAGTACATTTTCTTTATTTGTTTTGTTTTTTCTTTGCTTTCTTTTCTTCACTCAACTGTTTGCTCTTAGCGAAAGACTCCTTTAAATCGAGAGTTCCCTCCGTTCTGGCAATCAATCTTTTTATGTTAGCTCGGTGTGCAAATAGAATAAATCCTAACATCAAGAACAGAACAATTATAGAAAAGTAGTAGCCCCTGATAGATAGTAGAATCGTTTCCACTGTTACGAATAAGAAACACGAAATGAATCCAATTAAACTAGCCACTT
>CAYJAP010000013.1:0-17816 GCA_964368425.1 uncultured Lachnospiraceae bacterium
CCTCTCGGTAGCTACGCAAATTCTGTAACTGCGCATGTTGGATTTATTCTGGCGGACAACTATTTTATAGATGCTGTATCAAATATTTTTAACAATCTAGGAATAATAGATGTAGACTTTATTTGTACTGCTCTAGCTGAGGGAATGTATTTGATACCTAAAGAAGACCGCGTGAACGATATTATAATTATAGACTGCGGATACATATCCACCAGCATAGCAAAGGTATCTAACGATGCTTTGACTGATCTAAAGAGTTTTTCTCTAGGCGGTGGCTTTATAACCAGTGACTTGAGTGAGGTGTTAAACATATCGTTTGACGCAGCAGAACAGCTAAAACGCAAACTGATTATCTGTGTAGAGCCCGATAAAAGTGATATGTATGAAGCTCTGGGAGATAATGAGATTGTACGTGTTCCCATGAAGCGTGCTAATGACATTGCTTTTGCACGTATAGATATGATTGCAGAAGTTACTAAGAACTGTATCGACGGATTTGACAGTATAAGCGCACATACTCCTGTATTTATAACGGGTGGTGGATTGAGCTATATTGTTGGTATCAAGGATTATTTGAGCAAAGTGCTGGATAGAAAAATAGAAGTGTTAGTGCCAGTGCCTCCACAACTAGCTAAACCTGAATTATCGGGAGTTATAGCGTTGTTGGATATGGCGATTACTATGGAAAAATAAGGGTGGTGTAATATGTTTAGTGAAGGATTGGGGCAAGTATGTAACATAAAGGTTATAGGTGTCGGTGGTGGCGGTAATAATGCCGTGAACAGAATGATTAGTGCGAATATTACTAGCGCTGAGTTTGTTGCTGTCAACACTGATAAGCAAGCATTACTGATGAGCAAGGCTACACACAGGATACAAATTGGTGAAAAACTGACTCGTGGACTAGGTGCTGGAGCTGATCCTGAGATAGGATACAAAGCGGCGGAGGAGAGCAGAGAAGTATTAGCAGAGATGTTGAAGGATTCTGACCTTGTGTTTATCACTGCCGGAATGGGTGGTGGAACAGGTAGTGGAGCTGCCCCTGTGATAGCTAGCATCGCAAAAGAAATGGGTATTTTGACTATAGCAGTCGTTACTAAACCTTTCTTATTTGAGGGTAGAAGAAGGCTGGAAAATGCTGAAAGAGGTATCAAAGATTTAAAGGCTAATGTCGATACGTTGGTTATAATCCCTAACGAAAAACTGTTAAAGATTGTTCCAAAAGGAACTGTCGTAGAGGCGTTCAGAACGGCTGACGACGTGCTAAGACAAGGTATACAGGGAATATCTGATTTGATTGTTACACCGAGCTTAATCAACTTGGACTTTGCTGACGTTAAGACTATCATGAAGAACAAAGGATTAGCACACATGGGCATCGGTCGAGGTGTGGGCGAAAATCGTACTATCGAAGCTGTACGTCAGGCTGTGGCAAGTCCGTTACTTGAAACAACTATAGAGGGTGCTACAGGCATAATTATTAACATAAAGGGTGGCTTGGACTTGACGCTTGAGGAAGTTTACGAGGCAGCTGATTTGGTTAAAGAAGTTGTTGACCCGTCATGTAACATTATTTTTGGTAGTGGTATAGACGAGGTAATGGATGATGAAGTAGAAATCACGGTTATTGCGACAGGGTTTAGTGGTTCATCATTTACAGATGATATGAAGCAGGAAGTTAAGAGAAGCATGAGTAACGATCCAAACAAGGATGAGCAATTTGTTGCTAAAGGATTGGGGCTTGACGCTACAAGAACTTTTAACTTAAAAGAAGAGGAAATTAAAAACGCAAATACTAGCAGGGTGAGAATTGTAGAAAAAGATATCCCGCCGTTCTTAAGGAAAATAAAAAAGAATAAATTTTAGTATATTTAAAGTAGTTCAGAAGAGCTACTTTTTTTGCGTCTTGAAAAGGTTAATCTCAGACACTATGTTTTAAAAATAGTGTTTTTTATGAGTTTTATGATTTTTATTTTACGCCGTTCTTTCCACTTATTTTAGTATAATAGAAAGTACAAGGAAAGGGGTATGCAAGTCTATATAGAATACGTAATTACCGATAATCTTATTATCAATTGCTTAATTATTTATCTGGTGTCATTATTGCTCAGAATAAAATTCAGGAAGTTGAATATTTTACTCGCTGCAATGATAGGTACTTTGTTTGCTGTCGCCATGCCTTTTATCTCTCTTAATACATACATATTATTTCCTATAAAACTAATCGTTGGTGTTGTGATGATCACAGTTCTTAAAAAGTTTAGTTTACGACAATTTTTTTTAACATATATTTGCTTCGTTCTGCTTACATTTATGTTAGGTGGTTTGTGCTTCGGCTTGATGTACCTACTCAAGGGAACGCTCTCTATAAATGGGCTAATCATCTACGGATTTGACGTCCCTATGTCGGTCTTTATACTACTTATAGCTGCACATGTTTATCTCGCCGTAAAACTTATTTCTGTATTGAAAGTAGAGAGAACGAAAGGAAAAAGTCTGTATAAAGTGTTGCTGACAATCAACGGAAAAACCTGTTCTTTGTACGGCTTTCTCGATACTGGCAACATGGTCTACGACAGTGATAATCCTGTTATTATATTGAGTTATAAGAGCTTTTCCAAGATATGTAAAGAGGTCACACTAGATAAGCTTATTACGAAAAAAGTTAGTGGAGATGACTTGAGAGATGCTCATTACATACCTCTCAGTTCTGCTACAGATACGCAGGATATGTTGATTTTCAAAATAAACAAAATGGAGATTTTTAATGAAGATAAGAGGGTGGTGTACAACAATGTTTATACAGGTTTAAGTTACAAAAATTTTGATAATTTCGATTGCATTTTACATCCAGATTTCTTTAACTAAGTGAGGTCATATGATACAGTTTTTTAAAAGATTATTTACTAACATCAAACGTTTTTTTTCTTTCAATCCATTCCGTAGCCGGAGGGGAGTTTTATATTATTTATGTGGGGGAGAAGCTCTTCCTCAAGCACTGTCTGAAGAGGATGAAAAGAAGTATGTCGACATGCTGGAAACTCACTCAGATTACGCTAAACAAAAGCTTATTGAGCATAACATCCGCCTAGTTGTGTATATAGCTAAGAAGTTCGATAATACCGAAATAGATATAGATGATCTTATCAGTGTCGGGAGTATAGGACTTATTAAAGCGATAAATTCGTACAATGCGGATAAAAACATTAAGGTTGCAACATACGCCAGTAAATGTATCGAGAACGAAATTTTGATGTATTTGCGAAAGGTTAGTCGACAAAAGCAGGAAGTTTCTTTTGACGAATTGCTGAATACAGACAGCGATGGCAACGAAATGTCGCTGTGTGACGTGCTTCCCAACGATAGTAATGGGCCGCAGGGCGATCTCGAAAACTCTACCGAAAAACAAATCCTGTGGAAGGTTATCGATAGACTCAATTCTCGGGAGAGGAAGATAATGGTGATGCGTTTTGGACTAGATGGTTGTGACGAAAAAACCCAAAAAGAGGTTGCAGATATGCTAGGCATAAGTCAGAGTTATATCAGTAGATTGGAGAAAAAAATATTCGGGAGAATCAAACGTGAGATGGTAAAATTAGCATAGTTATACAATAATAACTACTGGTTATTTTACATAAAAATACCGATAAAAAATGAAAGATGTCTAAAGGGCATCTTTTTTGTTGTTTAGTTGTTTGCATGCATAATCTGGTAGGAAATGGAAAACCTATTAAGGAATAGTGGAGGTGCTATGAGTAATAAAGTTGTTATAACGGGTGTCAATACAGCTACTTTACCGAAACTTAGTAATGTAAAACAATTAGAGCTTATGCGGGAGATAAAGCAAGGAAACTCTTTTGCTAGGGAAGAATTTGCTATCTGTAATATGAGATTAGTTCTTAGCATCGTACAAAGATTTATAGGCAGAAAAGAAAATGTCGATGATATTTTTCAGGTTGGTTGTGTTGGCTTGATGAAGGCTATCGATAATTTTGACATGGGGCAAAATGTTCGGTTCAGCACTTACGCAGTACCGATGATTCTTGGCGAAATAAAGAGGTTTTTGCGAGATAATAATAGTATCAGGGTGAGCAGAAGTTTGAGAGATATCGCTTATCGTGCACTTAAGGCTCGCGAATTTTTAACTAGTCAAAATAACCAAGAACCGTCCTTAGAACAGGTTGCAGAACTGATAGAGATACCTTTAAAAAATGTTGCAGTTGCGTTAGATGCTATCAGTGACCCGTTGAGTTTGGGCGAGCCTGTTTACGATGATGGGGAGGATACAATATATCTCATAGATCAAATATCAGACAATAAAAACAATCAAGAAAAATGGTTGGAGAATATCAATCTAAAACAAGCTTTGATGCAGTTAAATGGACGTGAAAAAGAGATTGTGTTAATGAGATACTATGTGGGTAAAACACAGATGGAAGTCGCAAACGAAATAGGTATAAGCCAAGCTCAGGTGAGTAGACTGGAGAAGAATGCGATTGATGAAATTAAAAAGTTTTTTTAACTTGTCCCTTTGCTCCAAAATATTAAAGAATAATTAACAGTCTTTTTCATAAACATATTAAAAGGAAAGACTGTATTTTTTGGAGTGTATATGAACAGGTTTTTGGGTATTACTTTGTTGTTGGTTATAGTTTCGGTCTTTGCTTTAGGCGGGTACTACGTTTATTTCTATTACAGATATCCTGTTATGTACAAGGGTTATATTTTGGAGAATGCACAATGCTATTTTCTGGACGAGCATTTGGTGGCAAGCATAATTAATGTCGAAAGTAGTTTTGATAAAGATGCGGTGTCTAAAGCGGGGGCTATAGGATTAATGCAAATAATGCCAGCTACGGGAGAGGAGATAGCGCGCAAGCTGGCTATAAATAACTTTTCAAAAGAAATGTTGTTCCATGAATACACTAACATTAAATTTGGATGCTTCTATTTACGATATTTACTAGACATATTTAACGGAGATTTACGCAATGCGCTGGCTAGCTATAATGCGGGTATAAGCAACGTGTACACATGGTTGAGCAACCCGCAATACAGCTCAGATGGTATCTCGATTAAGACGACTCCATATGGAGAAACGAACGAGTATATTGAAAGAGTGCTTAGAAACATGGATGTGTATAAAAGCAAATTTAAATAATCTCTACCATCAATCAATTTGACATTTTTATCTCTTTTTGCTAGGCTGATAAGTGTATAGATGAGTGTTATAACAACAGTGGTGTATTTCAATACTATGCAATTACCGTTTAGATTAGTAAAATAAGGGGTTTTATGAGTATTTTCTTTTGTGACAGTAGTAGCGACTTACGATACAATAGGGTCAAACAGTTGGGTATAGAGGCTATCAAAATACCTTATCTTTTGGCTACTCGTAAATACTCTTACGACATGGGAAAGAAGTTTGACTATGCTAAGTTTTACGAGAGAGCTAAGTCCTTTAATGTGTCAGAATACCCACTATCTGTAGAGGATTATATCAATATTTTACAGCCTTGTATGGACGCTGGTGAAGACGTATTATACGTGCACACTGAAGAATCCTGTATATCTTCTTTTTCTAACCTCAAGAAGGCTGTGACAGAACTATTAAAGAGTAATCCTGACAGAAAAATATCTCTCTTGAATACTCATAGTTTTTCAGTGGGCAGTGGGCTTATAACGTACGAGGCAGCTTTACTGCATAAAAGAGGAGAAAAAGACAGCAAGATTATTAAACATATTAGCGAGTTTAGAAACTCTTCTACTTTGTACTTACTGATTAACGATTTGTCTAAACTTAGAATAAACAACTTACCTAAGAGCGAGAATTTATCGGGTGCATTGTTGAACATGAAACCAATATTGACATTGAACAATTCAGGGAAGTGGCTAGCTGTGGCAAAGTCCAAGGGGAAGAAAAGGGGATTGTTAGATTTGGTTGAGAAAGTAAAGTCTTTGGGTGAAAATGTCGTAGATTACCCTATATCTATATCTCACGCGAACTGTTTGCAGGACGCTACTTCTCTCAAAGATATGCTCCAACAATTGCTAGGTGAAGATGCGAGAATAAGTATTGTGGACATGTCTCCAGCAGTTTTCACACAGGTGGGAGAAGGATCTTTAGCGATAGCTTTTCATAGCAAAAAACGTGAAGAATAGTGTTGTATCAGGCAACATATTATGATATACTATTGTTGATAAGGAGAAAGGATGGGAGCATATTTAATAATAGGTTTATTTGCAATAATTATGTTCTTTAAAGACTTTTCCAAGTTGTAATTTTTGTCTCTCTTTATTGAGACTTTTGGTATTACTATAACATATCAGGCTTACTGGCCTGATTTTTTGTTCTAATTATTAGTGAAACTATAGGCGGATTTATGGCGAGACTTTTTGCTGAAAAACTTGACACTTTTGTGTTGACTTATAACCGATGGGGTGGTAAAATAATCGTGAAGGTCAAAGAAAGTCAAACATGCACGGGAGGTAAAATATGTCCAATATATCAGATATAATTGAAGAGTTTATACTTTCTCAGTTAGAAGATGACATGACGATAAATCTTTCCCGTAATGAATTAGCGGACTTTTTTGGCTGTGCACCTAGTCAGATAAATTATGTGCTTTCTACCCGCTTTACTCCGCTGAAAGGATTTGATGTCGAAAGTAGGAGAGGTGGTGGCGGATATATAAAGTTGATCAGAATTGACAATAATTCAGATGAGTACGTACAAATGTTGTTGCAAAATGTTTTAACTAAACCTATCAATTTTGCAAACGCCGTACAGGTACTGGATAATCTGCTTGAAAGACTAATTATCAGTGAAGAAGAATACAATATAATTAGAACGACTATATCTCCAAAATCTCTGGCTATGCCTGTACAGTTGGAGGATAAAGTGAGAGCAAATATATTAAAAAATGTCTTAGTTTCAGTGCTAAGGAAGTAAGGAGAAAATTATGAATTTTGGAATAAAAGCAACCCAGAGCGTTAGTAACGTTTTAAAATATGCATCAAGAATTGCTACCAAATACGGTAGTTTTCAGATAGGAACAGAGCACTTATTGTACGGGTTAACATGTGTGACAGATTCGTTGTCGTATAAGATACTAAATACTTATGGTGTTACAAGTAATGCTTTAGACGTCATCTTTGATAACAGTTTTACTTTGAGCAATATCTTCGCTCAGAGTGCCGAAGAGTTGACGCCAAGAAGTAAAGAAGCTTTTTTAATAGCTAATAATTTTGCTTCTCAGATAGGTCATGATTTTGTTGGCACAGAGCATTTGTTGGTTGCTCTATTAACTAGTGAAGAAAACTACGCAACGACGATTTTGAGAAAGGCTTTTAGAATAAATGTCGGTGATTTGAAAAATCGAGTACTGCATACATTGAAAAGTGACAGAGAGAATATTAAAGCATTTGAGCAGCCACAAAACAGTTATGCTGATTTATCTCAACAAAATGTTGCTCAAACAGGTAGTAAGTTGCCAAAAACTTTATTGGAGATGGGACAGGACTTAACTCTTAAAGCAAGAGAAAACAGGATTGATCCTATCATAGGCA
The DNA here is from genome assembly GCA_964368425.1 of uncultured Lachnospiraceae bacterium. Classification (GTDB taxonomy): domain Bacteria; phylum Bacillota; class Clostridia; order Christensenellales; family UBA1242; genus CAYJAP01. Next base: position 7,570 of record CAYJAP010000013.1, read on the forward strand.
GAGAAACAGAGATTGCTCGTATGGTCGAAATTCTCTGTAGAAAAACTAAGAACAATCCTGTTCTTATAGGAGAAGCTGGTGTAGGAAAAAGCGCTATAGTAGATGGTTTAGCACTAGCGATAGTTAAGGGTAATGTACCAAGTCAGTTGAAGAACAAGTCGATTTTCTCACTAGAGTTGGGTGGGTTGATGGCAGGCACGAAGTATCGTGGAGCGTTGGAAGAAAAACTGAAAGAAGTGATCAACATCATAACAACTGATAAAAACATCATCGTCTTTATCGACGAAATTCATACCCTGATGCAGGCGGGTTCTGATAAGGGAGAAATAAACCCTGCAGACATGTTAAAACCGTATTTATCGAGAGGCGAGTTCCAGACTATAGGGGCAACTACTACCGATGAATACAGAAGATTTGTGGAGAAAGATAAAGCACTTGAGAGAAGGTTCCAGCCGGTTATGGTCAATCCTCCAAGTGTAGAACAAACGATACAGATTCTGGAAGGAATTAAAGACAGTTATGAGGCTTTCCACAAAGTGAAAATCTCTCATGAAGCTATAGTCGCTGCGGCTAGTCTAAGCGATAAATATATTGCTGATAGAAGTTTGCCGGATAAGGCGATCGATCTCATCGACGAAGCAAGTTCGAGAGCAAAGGTAAGAGGAAACCGTATCCCTGATGATTTGAAAAAATTGGAAGATGAACTAGCTTCACTGCAGGCTGAGAAAAAAGAGGCATTGATAGCAGAAAATTTTGAAAAGGCCAGCAAGTTCAGGGATAAGATAAACGAGCTGGAGATGAAGAAAAGAGAAAGATTCAAGAATCAAGATATTACGCGTGAGTTAGTAATTAACGAAGACGACATTAGTGAAATTATCAGTAGTTGGACGGGGATTCCTGTAACAAAAATTACGGAAAGTGAAAAAGAGAAATTGCAGAACTTAGAAAACATTTTACACAAAAGAGTTATCGGACAAAACGAAGCAGTATCGGCTGTGAGTAAGGCTATACGACGTGCGAGAATAGGACTTAAGGACGGTAACCGACCTATCGGCTCATTTATGTTCCTTGGACAGACAGGGGTGGGTAAAACCGAGTTGTGTAAAGCTTTGGCTGAGGCAATGTTCGACAACGAGAATAACGTTATCCGTTTGGACATGAGTGAATATATGGAGAAACATAGCGTATCGAAGCTGATAGGCTCTCCTCCGGGGTATGTGGGATTTGACGACGGCGGGCAGTTGACAGAGGCTGTTAGACGTAAACCATATAGTGTAGTGCTTTTCGACGAGATTGAAAAAGCACACCCAGATGTGTTCAACATGCTTCTACAAGTACTAGATGATGGGCGATTAACAGACAGTCATGGCAGAACAGTTTCCTTTAAGAATACAGTCATTATTTTAACTTCTAACATTGGTGTAAACGAAATTCCAAGAGCTAAAAAGTCTTTAGGGTTCGACACAAATGAAACACAGAAAGAGTTGTCATATAACAGTTTATCTGACATTCTAATAACTGCTATGAAGAAACATTTCAAGCCGGAATTTATCAACCGAATCGACGTTATTACTGTATTCCATTCGCTGGAGTATTCAGACTTAGCAAGCATTGCAAAGATCTTTATATCTAAGTTGAACAGAAGGTTACAGGCAAAGGGCGCTAATCTAAAGGTCACAGAAGGTGCGTTAAAGTATCTTATCGAGAAAGGTTATGATAGTGAGTACGGGGCTAGACCGCTAAGGCGATTGATAGAACAAGAGATAGAAGATCATATTGCGGAATTCATGATAGATGGTACGATAAAATCTGGTAACACCATCGTGATAACCGCCGCTGACGGAAAATTATCATTGAAAATGGAAGAAAAGTCCGATAAGTAGAGCTAAGACTTTATGTGCATAATCACATAAAGTTTTTTTATTTCAATAAAAGCATAATTTGTTGCGCAAACAAATGGTTAGTTGGTTGCTAAAACCTCTTTTCTTTGTTATTATATACGTAGGAGGGAGAGATATGAAGGTAAGTTATATTTCACGCAACTACAATATTCCTAAGGATTTTAAGGAAATACTAGAGAAAAAATTGAAAAAACTAGATAAATATTTTGATAAGGGTGTAACTGCGAAAATTGTTTGCAACAAACAAAAAGATTTATACATACTTGAAGTTACTATAAACGCAAGCGGATTATTCTTCCGTTCTGAGGTTTCTAGCGATAATATGTTTAGTAATATAGACTTGGCTCTTCCGAAAATTGAAAAACAAATCACTAAAAATAGTGACAGATTTAAAACTAAGATGAAGAAAGACACTGTTACAGGTAACATTTTTGTTGAAGGTTCAGCTACTGAAACTCCTAAAAACCTTGTGAAAACCAAAAGATTTGAAATTGAACCTATGACGATTGAAGAGGCAGAGTACAGGATGGAAGCCTTAGGACATACATTCTTTATATTTATTAACGTTTATACTAACGAAGTAAACGTTTTATACAAGAGAAATGATGGAAATATCGGAAATATAGAGGTTGTTTATTAACATTTGAGGATTTATGATTGAGGTTAAAAACGTTTATTTGAACTATGTTAAAGAGTACGCTACTCTGAACAACATAAATTTGTCGGTTGAGGCTGGAGAAACAGTTATACTTTTTGGTCAGAAAGAGAGTGGCAAGAGTAGTCTTATTCGTGTTATTGCTGGAATTGAGAAGGCAACGAAAGGTGATGTTTACATAAAAGGTATTAACATCAACAAGTTAAATTATAAGACAGATGTTAACATGGCATATATATCTGCACAGGGAACATTCTTCGAAAATAAGAGCGTGCAACAAAATCTGGAATATGTTCTTAAGATACGAAAATACATGTATGATAAGATCAAGTCAGACGTCGATGCGGTGCTACTAGCCAATAATCTGCAACACATTAAGTCTATGAAATTAAAGGAGCTTAACAAGTCGGACAGAATTAAAGTGGCTATACTAAGGGCTAGTTTAAGGAAAGTTGACTTATTGATAATTGATGATGTGTTTGAAGATATCCCGCTGGTGGAAGCAAAAAAATTAGTAGATATGTTAAAAGAAGAGTTGTTAGCGAAACATAAATGTACCACCGTTCTAGCTATTAGTAACGAAAAACTGTTAAAGTATTTTGACGGTAAAATAGTAAAAATAAGTTTTGGAAGTATGGAGAACTAATAATATGAGTACAAAAGATAATGATGAAGGTTCAGCAGAGAGAATCAGAGAGGAATGTTTAAGTTTATTTTCTAGTAAAAATATTTTTTATAACTGTGGTGCTGATTTAATCCAGAAGTATAAAAATATTTTTCAACTGCCAAATGTCAAAAAAGTTATAGAAAACGAAGAGTTATTAGCCACGGTAAATATTTTCTTTGACAATAGTTTGAATATCAGCACGGCAAGTAAGCTAGGGTATATGCACAGAAATACACTAGTTTACCGATTAGATAAACTCAAAAGCTTGATTGGTTTGGACGTCCGCAATTTTAACGATGCTGTTGTGTTTGGAAACCTCATATTATTTTACAACTTAATCAAACATGATTTATATTAAAAGATGTGAAATACATCTTTTTTTATTGATATTAAATAGTGATAAAAGAATTTAGCTTCTTCACATCTTTGTAAATGTTATAAATAAAAAAGTGAAAACCCACTGTAGATAGTGGGTTTATTCCTCGTCAATTTTTGTGTATGTATCAATTTTATTCTCTGAAGACATCGAAGAAATTTTCGGTGGTGTATTATTCTTCGACTTGTTCAAAAACATGTTCATGAACGGGGCTAGTGTTGGATTATTAGGTAGCATGCCTTTCAATAATTCTGTTTGATCAAAGTTCTTATCCATCATTTTCATGAGTAGAGGATAGAGGTTTGCCATATTGTTATTCGCCATAGTATTCGCCGTTTGTTCAGCCCCCATGATGTTTACAGTCGGAGCCCCGCCACCCATCATACTTGCCATTGCGTTTAGCAATGCTGGATTACCCATGTTGGGGGTTACACTCTGTTGAGAAACAGTGTTTTGAGTATCAGGATATAAAGAGCAGTTGCCCTGGGGCATGTTGTTTGATGGAATATTTTTATTATTATTTATATTTTCTTGCAGTATTTGCTGACCACGCTTGGTGTATCTCTCTGGGAACTCGCCGTACGGATATTGTGATTCTAAACTATGTACATTAATCTTTTGTGCTTCAAAAAGTGTTTTTTTATTGTTTTTATCCATGCTATATCTCCTTTATTTTTTTCCACACAAAAATGTTATGTCAAATAAGTATATGCTTACATATAATAAAATAGTGATAGTTTTAGAGGAGAGGGCATGGGAAATCGTTTTAGTAATTTTAAAGAGCGAGAGTGGACAGAAGATATAAAAGAAAAAGTAAAAGATATACCAAAAGAGGAAAAAGAGAATATCACGAATATGTATGAGAAGTACAGTCAGTTAAGTGGCGATGAGTTGTTATCAGAGTTTATCAAAACGAGCAAACAGCGGCGTGCAGATGGAACTTTAAACGATAGCGAACTTGCTCGCATGAAGGAAACTTTACTGCCATTTTTATCAGAAGAACAGAAAGGAAGGCTAAATCAACTACTTGATTTAATACGATAATGAGTATTATGAAAATAGACCCACAGATACTATCTATGGTACATACTGAGAGCGTAAACCAGCACATTGATTGCATTGTATATGCAAATAACTTTAGTGTGGCGAAAGCATTTTTACTTAAGAGGGGATATTCTATAGAAGAGTATCCGTTCATATCGGCATTTGGTTTAAACGTTAAACGAGACAATATCAAATCTTTGGCTGAGTTGCACGCTATAAAATACATAACGACCAACTCTAAAGTCAGCATGTTGGTTAACGTATCCCACGATGTCATGAAGTCTCCGCATATACTCGGGTGGGGAGATTATCCGTTTGTATGTGCTGTGATAGATACTGGTGTGCAACCACACATAGACCTTTCTTTCCCGTATAACCAGATAATCAACTCAGTGGATTTTATAAACGGTAAAGAGCTTTCTTACGACGATAACGGTCACGGCTCGTTTGTGGCGGGCGTACTATCGAGTAAGGGAGTGGTGTCAGGTGGAAAGTATGCGGGCATAGCTCCTGGCATTAATATCATCTCTCTAAAGGCTCTAGACCATAACGGCGAGGCGGGTGCATTTAGTATATTAAAAGCTATGCAGTGGGTGTACGATAACAAGTCTAAATATAATATCAAAGTCGTGTGTATGAGCTTTGGTAGTAGTCCTGTAGGTAAAAACGACCCGTTGATGTTGGGGGCAGATGTGTTATGGGACAACGGCATAGTTGTAGTTTCAGCTGCGGGAAACAGTGGTCCAGAACGTGAGACGATAAAATCTCCCGGCTCGAGCACTAAAATTATTACGGTGGGAGCGATAGACGATAGGCGAGAAACTGACGAGGAATATACTATTGCAGAGTTCTCTAGTCGTGGACCTATATACGGCAACTACAAGCCTGATTTGGTAGCTCCTGGCGTCAATATAGTGGGATCATCGAATTATGCGGTACACAAGTCTTTTTACGGTTCAATGAGCGGAACGAGCGTAGCTACACCGATGGTGGCGGGGATATGTTGTAACCTTCTAAAAGAGAATAAAAAATTAAGTCCAAACCAGATAAAACAACTACTTATTTCTAGTTGTGAACCTATCACTCACAACAGAAACGATGAGGGGTTTGGACTTATAAATTATGAAAAATTATTGCAGATGATACGTTAGATAATTTCGTAGTTGCTAATAATTTCTCGCAGCGCACTGATAAATACAAGCGCTTCTTTTTTTGTATTATAGTAACTTAGGCTAACTCGTATAGCCCCGCATGGGGCAGTTTTACAATATTTATGAACAAGGGGAGCGCAGTGTAATCCACATCGCACATAAATGCTGTACTTTTCATTTAACAAATTGCCTATCTCGTTAGGCTGTATATCGTCTACTGTAAACGATATAACTCCACTTTTCGCATTCTCAGAGATTAGCTTAACCTCATCGATTTTTCTCAGCTCGTCAAGGATAAAAGTGGAGATTTCCAGTATGCGTTCATTTATCTTGTCGAAATTTTTATCTACGAACTCTACACCTTCTCTCAGTGCTTTTATGTTGGCTACAGCTTGTGTGCCCGCTTCAAAACCGTCGGGAGAGCTGTGCGGTTGGATAGCCTGCAAACTCTTGGTTCCCGTTCCCCCGAACATTATCGGTTGTAATCGTACTGCATTTGTGATTAATGCTCCCACTCCTTGCGGTCCGTATAGTCCTTTATGTCCGGCAATAGCAAGCATATTGATGTTCTGTTTCCGCATATCTATTTTGATATGTCCAGCACTTTGAGCACCATCTACTAACAGTAGTAGTTTGTTTTTCTTACAGAATTTTCCTATCTCTTCAATGTTTATGGTGTTTCCAGTAATGTTGCTTGTGTGATTAATGATGACCATATACGTGTTGTGTTTTACGTGTTTTTTGATGTCATCTAACGTTATTTCAAGAGTATCACTGCGTTTAGGATACACTATTGCATAGGTTATCCCTTGGCTCTGTTCTAAAAATTTTAAAGGGCGTAGGACACTATTATGCTCCTGATAGGTGGTAACCACATGTCCGCCAAGTCGGGAAGAACCCAGTATCGCTAGGTTTAAAGCCGCAGTACAGTTGTGAGTAAAGATTACGTTATCAGTACTCTTAGCATTAAAAAAGTTTTTTAAAGATTCTCTGGTCTTATATATCTCCAGTCCAGCGCGAACACTACCATCATGTCCACCGCGTCCGGCATTGAAACTGTATTTCTTTATTCCATTATAAAACGCCTTCAACACTCTTCTAGGTTTAGTAGAGGTTGTGGCACTATTATCAAAATATATCATATTCACCTGTCTTTTTTTGTTCAAATAAATCCAGGACATGTAACGTTTAACTGTCCTTTATAATATTATATTTTGACACCTGCTTTAAGGTGACTGGAGGATTAATGACATATATTCTAGCGGTTTTTAAAAATAGAAACAGTTCGTTGGCTTTTTTAGACGGACTGAAGTCTATCAACATACAAAGTTCTATAGTATCAAATCCTAAAGAACTAGGAGCTTCATGTGGCGTATCTGTGAAGCTTCCAAACAATAGGTTATCTCAAGCGCAGTATTTACTCGCTCGGGGAAGATATAGCTCCTTTGTGGGATTTTATAAAGTTACCAAAGTTGGAGAAAGAACACTGTTCGAAAAGATCAGAGGGTAGTGTTTTAAGTGAAACATTTGTGTTAATTCAATGAAATATCTTTCATAAAGTGTTTTTTTTTGGTATAATACGGTGGGTGATAAAATGGGAATAAGCCAAAAAGTTTTTAACTATCTCTCACAGTTGATATCTTCACCAGAGACAGAGTTGAAGTACAATAATAATTTTGAGTTGCTAATAGCGGTTATCTTGAGTGCACAATGTACAGATAAGAGAGTTAATATTATAACAGAGAAGTTATTCGCAAAATACAAGACTCCGCAGGACATATATAATCTGGGCGAAGAGGGTTTACAAGAAGAAATAAAAAGCTGTAATTTTTTTAGGAATAAAGCGAAAAATATTATAAAATGTTGTGAACATTTAATCAACGATTTTGGTGGACAAGTTCCGACCACTTTTGAGGACTTAGTATCTCTAAGTGGTGTAGGAAGGAAGACTGCCAATGTCGTGCTGGCAGTAGCTTATAACGAGCCCACGATACCTGTAGATACTCACGTTTTTAGAGTGAGTAACCGTATTGGGTTGGTAGAAGCGGCTAACGTTATAGAGTGCGAGAAACAATTACAGAAGTTATATCCCAAAAAGGATTGGAAAGATTTGCATCACTATCTGATATTATTTGGGCGCTACCATTGCACAGCTATCAATCCTAAATGTGCCGAATGTGGTTTGAAACCAATATGTAAGTATTATAATAACAAAGAAGGTAAATAAAATATGTTTTTAGACAAAGTTAAAATATACTGTAAAGCGGGAAATGGTGGAACGGGTTCCATTCATTTTAGACGAGATAAACAGACGATGAATGGTGGACCAGATGGCGGAGACGGCGGTAACGGTGGAGATATTATCTTCAGAGTCTTTAAAAACCTGTCTTCGCTTATAGATTTTCGCTACACTAAACATTTTCGAGCTGGAGACGGTGAGCAAGGCGGACACAATAACAGAACGGGAAAAGATGGTAAAGATATTATCATTCTAGTGCCGAAAGGCACAGTTGTAAAAAATGCTAAGACAAATTTGATATTGGCAGACATGTACGAAGAGGGAGATTTTACTCTCTTGAAAGGTGGTAAAGGAGGGCGAGGAAATGCTCGTTTCGCAACTCCTGTCAGACAATCTCCTAGATTTAGTGAAGAGGGTATAAAAACCAAAGAATTTGAAATAATCCTTGAGTTGAAGACAATAGCGGAAGTTGGACTGGTAGGCTTCCCTAACGTGGGTAAAAGCAGTTTTTTATCTGCAGTCAGCAACGCTACACCAAAGATTGCTAACTATCATTTTACAACACTATCTCCAAATATCGGTGTTGTGCAGGCACACGATAAATCTTTCGTGCTAGCGGATATTCCTGGGCTGATTGAGGGAGCTAGTGAGGGTGCTGGATTAGGACTGGATTTCCTACGACATATCGAGCGAACGAGATTATTGATTCATATGGTAGACATCTCTGGTAGCGAAGAAAGAGACCCTTACCAGGACTATCTGATTATAAATAAAGAGCTAGCGAAGTATAGTGACAGAGTACAAAATTTGCCACAAATCATTGCACTTAATAAAGTCGATTTGTTAGATGATAAAAAGAAAATAGATGCTTTTAAAAAGAAAGTAAAACAAGAAGTTTATCCGATAAGTGCGGTGGCGTACATGGGCATAAAAGAGCTAATTCAAGCCGTTGCTAATAAACTCGAGAGTCTTCCTCAGGTGGAAAAGCTTGAGGCTGAAGAATGGGATATAGACAAAAGAGATAAGAAGCAGTATAAGCTGGTTCGTATCAACGAAGGGTTGTACGAGTTGAGTGGCGAGCTGATAGATTCTATCGCAGGAGGAGTTATGCTTGAAGACGTGCAGTCATTTGCTTATTTCCAGAAAAGGATGAAAGACGAGGGCCTTATCGATGCTCTGAAAGAGAAGGGAATGCAGCCGGGAGATACTGTGAGAATGGCTAAAATCGAGTTTGAGTACGTAGAATAATTACTCAAAAACGCTATGGGCAGGCGGGTTATACTTTTTATTGAAAGAGCAGAAGATGGCTGTTAGAAAAAGTATAGAGCTGACTATGACATAGTAGATGTGAAAACGCACGAAAAAGCTTGTTAAAAGTAATACCAAACCACTGAAAAAGTACGGTTTGGTTTTATTTTTACTGAATACAACTTCTCTCAAATGTAGCTTCTTTTTCTGTTTATTTATGTTTGAAAATGCAGGATATGTGTTTACCGGTTTTAACAGCTCATTATACACTTGTTCTTCATCCAACAGTTTCAATTTCTTTGTGTACAAAGCCGATAATTCTTTTGCTTCTCCAGAGAATTTTTTCCCACACACCATGATATCACGCTTCTCTTTCTTGAGAAAAGGTAAGATGTCTCGCTCGGTTATTATGAATGTTTGGTACAGAGGGATAAAAAGCGTGCATGACTCATCTTTTTTAAGTTCAAGCATAGCGGCTTTTTGTTTGATTTCAAATCTATCAGCAAGGATATGGGCAAAGAAGTCAAGCGTCTGTTTGGTGGAGGCGAACATGAATTGCGCCGATACATCCTTGATTTTTGTTTGATCAGCACTGTTTAATGAGTTCCTGTCGCTGCGTTTTTGCAGTACATATCGTATGATCATGTACACCCCTGTAGTTATGGCAGCGGCGAGAACGATGGAAAAAGTTAAGTCTCTTCTTAGGTATTGTAGCCATATAAAAGAGAGACAAAAGATAGATAAAATAAGCAATAAATCGTTTGCAAAGGTAATAAATCTTCTATACATATTATGATTATTTACCTCAAATCATTTTTAAAACCTTTGTGTTGCAGTATTTTGTTAAATTAAACGCTTTAATATTTTCGTATTTTGCAGTATAATAAGTAATAGTTATGAAAAGAATTGTAAAAAACGTAAAAGGTACTATGAAATTGGCTAGCGCTCTTGCTCGATCTATTAGGG
>CAYJAP010000014.1:0-16880 GCA_964368425.1 uncultured Lachnospiraceae bacterium
CTTCTACAAATATTAATTTACAAAAGATAGAAGCTCGTGTCATAATATATTGGTGGTGAGGACGGCAATGAAAATCGGCAATATAGAATTTAAAAATAATTTAATACTTGCACCTATGGCGGGAGTTACGGAAGTTGCCTTCCGTAGTCTTTGTATTGAATGTGGGGCGGATTGTGGTGTTACAGAAATGGTTAGCGCTAAAGCGTTAGCTTATGGAAGCGAAAAGACTAACGACCTGTTGTTCACTGCGTCAAATGAAAAAATTAAGATTGTACAGATATTTGGAAATGATGCGGATATTATGGCAAATATTTGTTCCAGCAAGCATCTAGAGAAATTTGATATTATAGACATAAATATGGGCTGTCCCGTTCCTAAAGTTGTTAATAATGGAGAAGGTTCGGCGCTGCTTAACGACATTGACAAGGCTATAGAAATCATTGAGAAGTGTGTGGCGGCTACGAATAAGCCTATTACTGTCAAATTCCGCATAGGATGGGATGAAAACAGTATTGTTGCAGTGGCATTTGCCAAGATGTGTGAGGAGGCAGGGGCGGCCGCAATCACTGTGCATGGGAGAACTCGTCAGCAGTTCTATAGCGGTATTGCGAACAGAAAGATTATTTCCGAGGTTGCCAAGGCGGTTAGTATTCCCGTCATAGGAAATGGAGATGTATCCAGTAAAGAGGATTATGATGAGATGATGGCGTTAGGGTGCTCTGCGGTAATGGTGGGAAGAGCCTCATTAGGGAATCCTGGAATTTTTGCGGAGATACTGTGTCGAGAAAAGAGGGATAAAAAATATTATGTTTTACGCCATATAGAAAAACTGCAAAAGTTTTTTAGTGACGACTTTATAGTTAAGCATATACGAAAACATTTACTGTGGTATCTAAAGGGAGTTCGGGGCAGTTCTATCTTTAAGACTGAGATCGTAAGGGTTGACAGTTTGTCAGAAATGATAAGCCGTCTAAAAGAGTATAATTTTAACTAAAAGCTAAGAAACACATCTAAATAATTGCCTAAATAAAGTATTTTATATATAATATATAGACACAACGAGAGTTTTTTATTAATGGGAGAGATTTATGGAAAAGAAAACTATTAGAGATATTGATGTTTATAACAAAAGAGTACTGTTAAGAGTAGATTTTAACGTACCTATTGTAAACGGAGAAATACAGGACGATAATAGAATTGTAGAGGCTATACCTACGATTAAATATTTACTCGAGAACGGTGCTGCTTTAATCATAGCAAGTCATTTAGGCCGTCCTGATGGTAAAGTGAATAAAGAATTTTCGTTACAACCATGTGCGAAAAGGTTAAGCGAATTATTAGGTAAAGAAGTCCTCATGGCTAAAGATTGTGTGGGAACAGCGACAGTCAAACAGGTAAAAGCATTAAAGTCCGGAGAAATTTTATTGTTAGAAAATATACGGTTCTATCCAGAAGAGGAGGAGAATACCAAAGAGTTTTGTGTTAAGTTAAGTAAGCTGGCTGATGTTTTTGTATTCGATGCTTTTGGTACAGCTCACCGTAAACATGCTTCCACATATGGGATTAGCAAAATAATGCCTTCAGCTATAGGTTTTCTAGTGGAAAAAGAATTGAAGATGATTACAGAAAACGTGGAAAACCCTAAGAGACCTTTTGTTGCTATTATGGGAGGGGCAAAGGTTATAGATAAGATTGGCATGATAAAGAACCTATTTAACAAAGCCGATACTATTATCATCGGTGGAGCGATGGCGTACAGTTTCTTGAAGGCTAAAGGATATAACACTGGTAAGTTTAAAGTGGACAAAGACTCACTGAAAGAGGCTAAGAAACTTTTAAAAGATGTAGAAAAGACTACTACTAACATTGTATTACCTATAGATTTTGTGGTGACAGACAACTTTAAGAACCCTACTTTAGTTTCTGAAGCAAAAACTCCTAACATTGGTGACGAGTGGGAGGGTGTAGATATAGGACCTAGGACGCGTAAGATATTCGCTAAGATTATCAAAAGAGCTAGAACTCTTATCTGGAATGGGCCGATGGGAGTATTTGAAAATGCAGCTTTTGCCAAAGGAACTTTTGTAGTAGCTAAAGGATTGGCAAAGAATAGAGGAATAAAAATTGTGGGTGGCGGAGATTCTGCTTCTGCAGTTATTCAGATGGGATTCGCGAAGAAGATGACGCACATTTCAACGGGCGGCGGAGCAAGTCTTAAACTGTTCGAAGGCGGTATTTTACCCGCTGTTGATGTCATTAGCAACAAATAAAAGGAAGAAGAATGAAGAAAAAATTATATTTAATTGGTAATCATAAAATGAATTTCACCAGAGAAGAGATTCTTCCGTACTTAAAGTCTTTGGACAAGATTGCTAAAGAAACCAATAATCTAGTGGGAATATGTGTTTCAGACGTCAATCTGGCCGAAGCAAGCAACTCTCTCAAGTATGTTGTATACGGCAGTCAAAACATCTACCACGCGCCTAAAGGGGCATTTACTGGGGAAACCAGTGTGGAGATGATAAAGAGTTATGGTGCGAAGATTTGTTTAGTTGGTCATAGTGAAAGAAAACATATCTTTGGTGAGACAGATGCGGATGTTAATAAGAAAGTTATTGCTATATTAGAGAACGGTCTAACCCCTATCATTTGTGTGGGGGAAACGTTATCTCAAAGAGAAAACAACAAAACCAGAAGTATTGTAAAGAAGCAACTATTGAGCGCGGTAAATGGATTGTCCGTAGAGCAAGTTAAAGCCTGTTGGTTTGCCTATGAGCCAGTGTGGGCTATTGGGACAGGTAAAAGTTCCACAGCACACGACGCTGAAGTTGTTATATCATACATACAGCGGCAGGTGTTAAAGTTATATCCAGTACTTAAGAATGAGCGAATAATAGTGCTGTACGGTGGTAGCCTAAATGAAAAGAACGCTCACGAAATTCTCTCACAAAAGAGTATAGGTGGCGGATTAATCGGAGGAGCTTGTCTGGACATTGATAAGTTTAAACAAATAATCGATGTTGAAATATAAGGGGGAAGATATGGTAAAAAAAGAAAAAGCTAACGTAAAGGTAGTAGCTAATTCCAAGTGCAAGAAGAAAACTACCAAACAAAAGTTTACAGAAACAATGACAATAGCGGAAGTGCTAAGGATTGCTCCTGATGCAGCCGGTATATTGTTAGGATTCGGGATGCATTGTTTTGGTTGTCCTTTAAGTGCAATGGAAACACTCAAGGAAGCGGCTGTAGCTCATGGAGCGGATTTAAAGCTGATGATGAAAAAGCTTAATGAACTATAAAAGTCACTTACAAAGTGACTTTTTATTTAAAAGTTTGTGCACTTTGCACAAATAAAAAAAGATACAAAAAATATATTTTTTTAAGAAAAGTGTTGACTTATGCCTCTTTTCATAGTAGAATAATTCCGTTGAAGTATCAACTTGCACCCAAAGTTACCTTATGAAATGCCGATTTGTAGGGATAATTTGAGTGTTGAAAGAGTTTACACAAAGAACGTAAACGACTAGATTATTACGTGTTTAAACTTTTTATTTACAAATAAGGGCGTAAAAAGGAAGGAATATTCATTTTTTTTGGCTTATTCCCCGAAACACACGGTGAGGTGTTTACACGCGATATATTGTAGAGAAAACATGTGACGACTAGGAAAATTAATTTAAAATGGAGGAAATTAATGGCAACACAAAAAATGAGAATTAAATTAAAGGCTTTCGATCATAACCTTATCGATCAAGCCTGCAAACGAATTGTAGACACGGCTACTAAGTTCGGTGCAAAGGTTGGGGGACCAATTCCTCTACCAACAAATAAAGAGGTTATAACTATTATCAGAGCTCCTCACAAGTATAAAGATTCACGTGAGCAGTTCGAAATGAGAACACATAAGAGATTAATTGATATTTACAGTCCTACGGCAAAAGCGGTTGACGCTTTGATGAGATTAGACTTGCCCGCTGGTGTAGACATCAACATTAAATTATAACAAGGAGCAAGGAGATAGACATGAAAAAGGCAATATTAGGTAAAAAACTCGGAATGACACAGGTTTTCTCAACTGATGGTTTAGTCGTTCCTGTAACAGTGGTTGAAGCTGGTCCTTGTTTTGTTACTCAAATTAAAAATATTGAGAAAGACGGATACAACTCAGTGCAGATAGCATTTGAAGAGACCAGAGAAAAATTAGTTAACAAACCTGAATTAGGTAATTTTAAAAAAGCAAACGTAACTCCTATGAAGTATTTAAAGGAGTTTAGATTTGAGAATAGTGGAGATTTTCAATTAGGACAAAAGATAGACTGTTCTATATTTGAAGAGGGAGAGCTTGTTGATGTGACCGGTAATACCAAAGGTAGAGGATTTACTGGAACAATCAAGAGATGGAACTTCCATCGTCATAGAATGAGCCATGGTAACGGTCCAGTACATCGTCATCCAGGTTCTATAGGTGCGGGAACTTTCCCAGGAAAAGTCTTCAAAGGAAAAAAGATGAGTGGTAGATACGGTAATGAACAAATTACTGTTCAAAATCTTAAAGTAGTAAAAGTTGACGCTGACAGAAACGTTCTCCTAATCAAAGGGGCTATTCCAGGAGGAAGAGGCACATTACTTACTATTAAACAAGCGGTAAAGGCTAGATAGGGGGAGTGAATATGAAGACTAAAATTTTTAACATATTAGGCGAAGAAGTTGGAACTATGACGCTTGCTGATGAAGTTTTCGGACAGGAATATAATGAAGCGTTGATCCATCAGGTTGTAGTAGCACATTTGAATAATCAAAGACAAGGAACCAAAAGCACTTTAACTCGTTCAGAAGTTAGAGGACATGCTAAGAAGCCTTGGAAGCAAAAACATACTGGACGTGCTAGACATGGTTCTAGAAAAGGTCCACAATGGACAGGCGGTGGCGTTGTATTCGCTCCAAAACCAAGAGATTTCTCTCAAAAGATTAATAAAGAAGCAAAGAAAGTTGCTTTCAGAAGTGCAATTAGTACGAAATTAGCAAACAAAGAGTTAATTGTTCTTGACGAATTAACGGTTAAGAAGGGTAAGACTACAGAAATGGTTAAGGTTTGTAAAAATCTTAAGTTAGACAAGAGTGCACTTTTCGTACTTGATAAGCAAGATGATTTAGTAATGAGAGCTAGTAACAACCTTCCAAAAGTTGCTGTTGATACTGCTGATTTACTAGATGTATACAGTATAGTTGCTACAGATAAAGTTATTATAACTAAGGCAGCTGCGAATAAGATAGAGGAGGCTTATAAATAATGAAAGATTACGATATTATTATAAGACCAATTTTAAGCGAAAAAGTTTATGCTGGTATTCCTAATAAAAAGTATGCGTTTGTAGTCGATAAGAGAGCAAACAAGACAGAAATTAAGAAAGCAGTTGAAACAGTTTTTGGCGTAAAAGTTAGAAGCGTAAATACATCCAACGTTGATGGAAAATTAAAAAGACAGGGAAGAACACAAGGCTACACTACCGGATATAAAAAAGCATACGTCGCTTTAACAAAAGATAGTAAGGGAATAGAGTTCTTCGAGAGCTTGTCATAAAATAAGGGAGGAATTAAACATGGCAATTAAAACTTATAAACCTACCTCTGCTGCTAGAAGATTCTACACCACAGTATCTTATGAAGAAGTTACGAAGAAAACCCCTGAGAAATCATTGTTAGTTACTAAGAAAAAGTTCGGGGGAAGAAATAATACTGGTAGAATCACTGTTAGACATCACGGTGGTGGCAATAGAGTTAAGTACAGAATTATAGATTTCAAGAGAAACAAAGATGGAATTCCTGCCAAAGTTGTTGGAATTGAGTATGACCCAAACCGTACAGCATACATTGCTTTATTAAATTATGTTGACGGAGAGAAGAGATACATTTTAGCACCTAAGGGATTGAACGTTGGGGAAACAGTAATGAGTGGTCCAACTGCTGAAATTAAAGTAGGTAATGCTTTAAAACTAGCAAACATGCCAGTGGGTTCAATTATCCATAACATAGAGTTGCAACCAGGAAAGGGTGGACAGATAGTTCGTTCTGCTGGTAACGAAGCACGTTTGATGGCTAAAGAAGACAGATATGCGACAATTAAACTTCCTTCAGGAGAAATGAGAAAAGTTCTATCTGAATGTAAAGCAACATTGGGCTCTATCGGTAACAACGAGCATGGAAACGTTTCTTTAGGTAAAGCAGGAAGAAAAAGACATATGGGCGTAAGACCTACTGTTCGTGGTTCAGTTATGAACCCTAACGATCACCCACACGGTGGTGGAGAAGGAAAAGCTCCAGTTGGAAGAAGCGCACCAGTAACACCTTGGGGAAAACCTGCTCTTGGTAAGAAGACAAGAAACACAAAAAAGCAAAGCAATAAGTTTATTATAAAGCGTGCGAAGTAGGAGAGTGATATGAGTAGATCATTAAAGAAAAAACCATATGTAGAACAGAAGTTGTTTGATAGAATTGTGGCTCTAAACGCCGCTAATAAAAAACAAGCTCTCAAAACTTGGAGTAGATCTTCAACGATTTATCCTGAGTTTGTAGGTCACACAATTGCAGTTCACAACGGACAAAAACATATACCAGTATATTGTACAACCGAAATGATTGGACATAAGTTAGGAGAATTCTCTCCAACAAGAACCTTTAAAGGTCATGCTGGTTCAAAAACAACAAAAGGTAAAAAATAGGAGGGTAATTTATGGCTAGTGGTCAAAGAGATAGAGTTGCTAGAAGACGTGAAGCTAAGGATACCCGTCCTTATGCAGTCGCAAGATATGTGAGAATGGGAGCAAGTAAAGCGAAGAGAGTTCTGGATACTATCAAAGGTGTAGAATTCAATAAAGCTGTTGCACTATTAGAGTTTGCTGAGAGTACCGCAAGCAACGATGTTAAAAAAGTGTTGCTATCAGCTGGTGCTAATGCAGAAAATAATAAAGGATTAAATAAAGACGAATTATTCGTAGCGGAATGTTTCGCAAATCAAGGTCCAACTCTTAAACGTGGAATATGGCGTGGTAGAGGCGGTCATGATGTAATTTTAAAGAGAACATGCCACATCACAATTATATTAGATGTAGTGAAGAAATAATCGAAGGAGTGAGTTAAGTATGGGTCAAAAAGTTAGCCCTCATGGAGCAAGAGTTGGTATTAATAAAGATTGGAGTTCAACTTGGATTGCCAATAAAGCCAATTTCTCTAAGTTCCTTATAGAGGATAATAAAATACGTAAGTTTATCAATAAGAAATATGTCAATGGTGCAATTTCTAAAATTCTTATTGAAAGAACTGCAAATAAGCTTAATATAGATTTATTTACATCTCGTCCGGGTGTTGTTTTCGGAATTAAAGGCGCTGGTGTGCAAGAGTTAAAGAAAGAGCTTATTAGTCTTTGCGCAAACGAGAATGTTAACATCAATGTCAAGGAAGTTAAAAAACCTGATTTAGATGCTAAGTTAGTTGCTCAAAGTATCGCTTTTCAATTGGAAAAAAGAATGAGCTTTAAGAGAGTTATGAAACAGGCTTTACAGCGTGTTATGAGAGCGGGAGCTCAGGGATGTAAAGTTATGGTTAGTGGTCGTCTTGATGGCGCTGAAATCGCTAGAAGTGAGCATTACCATGAAGGAAGAATTCCTCTACAAACTTTAAGAGCAGATATAGATTATGGAACATACGAGGCACACACTACTTTTGGTGTGTTAGGCGTAAAAGTTTGGATCTGTAAAGGTGAAATCCTAGACAAGAAGGCTCATAAAGATATAGCTGGAAATAGGGAGGTAAGTGCAGATGTTAATGCCTAAGAGAGTTAAAAGAAGAAAACAGTTTCGTGGCAGAATGACAGGAAAGGCAACTAAAGGAAACACTTTAACTTATGGTGATTTCGGTCTTGTAGCTACTGAACCTTGTTGGATTAGGTCTAACCAAATAGAAGCAGCACGTATTGCTATTTCTAGAAATACAAAAAGAGGCGGAAAATTATGGATAAACATTTTCCCTCATAAACCTGTAAGTAAAAAACCAGCTGAAACCAGAATGGGTAAAGGTAAAGGTTCACCAGAGTTCTGGGTTGCGGTTATTAAACCGGGCAGAGTGCTTTTTGAACTAAATGGAGTTACAGAGGTTGTGGCTAGAGAAGCTATGAGATTAGCTGGACACAAACTTCCATGTAAAACAAAATTCATTATCAAGCAGGCAGAAGAAAAAGTTGAAGGCGGTGAAGAATAATGAAAGCAAATGAATTAAGAGAAATGACAGGTCAAGAGTTGAAAGATAAGTTAAAACAACTAAAGCAAGAGTTATTCAACCTTAGATTTGCTAACGCAACTGGACAACTTTCTAATCCGATGCAAATAAATACATGTAAAAGAAACATCGCAAGAGTAAAAACTGTTATTGCTCAACGCGAAGCTAAAGAAAATGCGTAGGAAGGAAGGAGTATAGGTTATGGAAAGAAATAGAAGAAAAACTGAAATTGGTATTGTTGTTAGCAACAAAATGCAAAAAACAATCACAGTTGCTGTAGAGTCTGATAAAAGACATCCTATATATGGGAAGGTTTTTGTACAGACTAAAAAATTTAAAGCTCACGATGAAAATAATGAATGCAGAATCGGCGACAAGGTGGAAATTATTGAAACTCGTCCACTAAGCAAAGACAAGTATTTCAGATTGTTAAGAATCATTGAAAAAGCGAAATAATAAGGAGTAAGTGTTATGGTACAACCACAAACAAGATTAAAAATTGCTGATAATACTGGTGCAAAAACTATCATGTGTATAAGAGTGTTAGGTGGGTCATTCAGAAGAAGCGGAAATATTGGTGACATCATCGTTGCTTCTGTTAAATCTGCTACACCAGGTGGCGTTGTGAAAAAGGGTGATGTTGTTAAAGCTGTTATTGTTAGAACAAGTAAAGGGCTAAAAAGACCTGACGGTTCTCACATAAAGTTTGACGATAATGCTGCTGTTATCATTGATAACCAAAAGATGCCAAAGGGTAGTCGTATATTTGGGCCTGTTGCAAGAGAGTTGAGAGATAAAGGTTTCATGAAAATTATTTCTCTTGCTCCAGAAGTGTTATAAGGGGGAGATATGGCAAACAAGATTAAAGTAAAATCTGGCGATAAAGTACTAGTAATTGCTGGAAAAGATAAAGGAAAGATTGGAAAGATTCTTGAAGTTAAACCTTCTGATAACGCAGTTGTTGTGGAGGGAGTGAATATCGTTTCCAAACACAAGAAGGCTAAAAACGCCCAAGATAAAGCGGCAATTGTTAAAAAAGAAAACAAAGTTAATGTTAGCAATGTGCAGATAGTTTGTCCAGACTGTAAAAAGGCGACAAGAATTGCGTATGCTTTTGACGCTGACAAAAAGTTCAGAAAATGTAAAAAGTGTGGAGCATCTCTAGATAAGGCTGTTACAGTTAAAAAGGCTGCTAAGGCTACAACTGCTAAATCTACAGCAAAGACAACTGTAAAACCAGTTGCTACTAAGATAGATAGGCCAGCGAGTACTAAGAAGGTAGTAAAAACAACTGTAAAACAGACTACTGGCGTAACAACTAAAAAGACAGCAGTAAGAAAGACTGCAGATAAAGGTTAGGAGGAAGTTGATGAAACAAGTAAACAGAGTATTGCAAAAGTACAACGAAGAAGTTGTTCCAGCAGTAATGAAAGAACGTAAATACAAAAGTATTTATCAAGTGCCAAAACTTGAGAAGATTATTGTTTGTCGTTCACTTGGGGATATCAAAGATAATACTCAAGCCTTCAATAAAGCAGTTGATGAGCTAGCTCTAATTACTGGACAGAAGCCAATTGTTACACTTGCTAAAAAGAGTGTTTCTAACTTCAAATTGAGAGAGGGAATGAAGATAGGTGCAAAGGTTACTTTACGTGGACGACAAATGTACGAATTCTTTGATAAACTAGTTTCTGTAGCTCTTCCAAGAGTGAGAGACTTCCAAGGACTTTCTACGAAATCTTTCGATGGTAGAGGAAATTACGCTTTCGGTTTAACTGAACAATTAGTTTTCCCTGAAATTAGTTACGAGAAAATTGATAAAATTAGAGGTATGGATATCATCATCGTTACCTCTGCAAAATCTAACGAGGAAGCGCAACTAGTTCTAAGCAAACTAGGAATGCCTTTCAAAGAGTAACGGTTAGGAGGAATTATGGCAAAGAAATCATTAGTTGCAAAACAAAAAAGAGAACAAAAATATTCAACCAGAGAATACACTCGTTGCAAGATTTGTGGACGTCCACATTCTGTTTTGAAAAAATACGGAATTTGTAGAATATGTTTCAGAGAACTTGCTTACAAAGGTGAGATTCCTGGAATAAAAAAGAGTAGTTGGTAAAAGGAGGAAAGAATTATGATGGTTACAGATCCTATCGCAGATATGTTAACAAGAATGCGTAACGCATTGATAGCAAAACACAAAGATGTTAGAATTCCTACTTCGAAAACCAAATTGGCAATAGCAGAAGTTCTATTAAAAGAGGGATATATTGAATCTTTTGAGAAGATTACCGACGAAGGTAAAGAATCAATAAAGGTTGTTTTAAAATATGGTCCAAAAAATCAAAGAGTAATTCAAGGCTTAAGAAGAATTTCAAAGCCAGGACTAAGAATTTATGCAGGGTACGAAGACCTTCCTAAGGTATTAAATGGTTTAGGAATCGCTATAGTATCTACAAGTAAAGGGCTTATGACTGACAGAGAAGCTCGCTCATTAAAAATGGGTGGGGAAGTTCTAGCCTACGTGTGGTAAGGAGGAAGATATGTCTAGAATCGGAAGAAAACCTATAATTATTCCAGCTGGAGTTCAGATTACAGTAAACGGTAATAATGTTCAAGTAAGCGGCCCAAAAGGAAAGTTAGAAAGAGAAATCTACTCAAAACTTAGCGTTGCTATTAATGGTAATGAATTACATGTTATTAATAACAGTACAATCTCAAAGGACAAGGCTCAGTATGGTCTTTTCCGTCAACTTATCAGCAACATGGTAGAAGGAGTAAGTAAGGGTTTTGAAAAGAAAATTGTTATAAACGGTGTCGGTTATAAAATTGTTCCATCTGCTAAGGGTGTAACAATGAGTTTGGGATTCTCTCATCCAGTAGAAGTAGTTGCTGAAGAGGGAATACAACTTGAATCTGATAAAACAACTTTGACAATCAGAGGTATTGACAAAGAAAAAGTTGGTCAGTTTGCAGCAAAAGTTAGAGCGATTAAACCAGTAGAACCTTATCATGCGTACGGAATTCGTTATGAAAAAGAATTCGTATTAAGAAAAGAAGTAAAATCTGGAAAAGCATCTAAGAAATAAGGAGTAAGATATGATTAAAAAAGCAAATAAAAATCAAGAAAGAAAGAAGCGTAGTTTGCGTGTAAGAAGCAAAATATCTGGAACGGCAACTACTCCAAGATTGAATGTTTACAGAACGCTATCCCATATCTATGCTCAAGTAATTGATGATGTTAATGGTGTGACTATTGTTAGTGTTTCATCTTTAAGCAAAGAAATTGCTACTAAAATCGCAGGAAAAAGCAAGAAAGAAGTTTCTTTCATTGTTGGAGAAGAAGTAGCAAAGAGAGCGAAAAAGAAAGGTATTACTAAAGTTGTATATGACAGAGCAGGATACATTTACACCGGAAGGGTAAAAGAACTTGCAGAAGGTGCTAGAAAAGCAGGATTAGAGTTTTAGGAGGAATTATGCAAAACAACGAAAATATGCAACCTGAAAAGAAACAGGGAGAAAAAAGACAAAGAAGATTTGTTAAGCCAGTTAATACAGAAGATGCTGGTCTTTCCAAGAAAACAGTTGCTATAAACCGTATTACAAAAGTTGTTAAAGGCGGAAGAACTCTGCGTTTCAGCGCTCTTGTGGTTGTTGGTGATAAAAACGGAAAAGTTGGTATTGGCTCAGGTAAGGCGGCTGAAATTTCAGTTGCTGTAGAAAAAGCAACTCAGAATGCGAAAAAGAACATGGTAAGTATAGCTATGGAAGACACAACTATTCCTCACGAAATCATTGGAAAGTTCGGTAGAAGTATAGTAAAACTGATGCCGGCTAAAGAAGGTAGTGGTATTATCGCTGGAGGGTCAGCCCGTCCAGTTGTTGAACTTGCGGGAATTAAAGATGTTACATCAAAAGCGTACGGCTCAAGAAATAAAATTAACTGCGTAAAGGCTACTTTAAACGGTCTTTTACAGCTAAAGACCAAAGAACAAATAGCTTCTTTAAGAGGCAAATCAGTTAATGAGATATTATAAGGAGGATGTGACATGGCAGAGGTAAAGAAAACAGTGGCTAAAACAGCTACAAAAACAACAGCTGCGAAACCAGCTACAAAAACAACAGCGGTGAAATCGGCAACTAAGCCTGCTACTATAGCGAAACCAGCGGCTAAAACAGCTGCGAAGAAACCTGCGACTACAGTTGCTCCAGTTAAAACTCCAGTGAAGACTCCAGCGAAACCAGCGGCGAAAAAGACAACTCCTTCTGTAGAAAAGAAAGTTGTAGCTAAGAAAGTTGAAGTTAAAGTTGCAGAGAAAAAGACTGAAGTTATAGTAGAAAAGAAAGTTGAACCTAAAAAAGTTGTTGTAAAGGTAAAGAAACAAAATTCTGCTCCAAAAACATTGAGAGTTACTTTAGTAAAAAGCACAATAGGTTATAACAAAAAACAGGCTAGAATTGTTGAGGCATTAGGTCTTAGAAAATTAAATTCTTCTAACGATTTAGTTGATAACGCAGCAGTTAGAGGTATGATTTTCAAAGTTAAACACTTAGTTCGTGTTGAAGAAATAAAGTAGGAGGACAAAATGAGGATACATCAATTAGCACCCGCTCCAAATTCCAAATCTACTCCAAAAAGATTAGGTAGAGGTATTGGTTCTGGGTTAGGAAAAACTAGCGGTAAAGGACACAAAGGACAAAATGCTAGAAGTGGTGGAGGAGTTAGACCAGGATTCGAAGGTGGTCAAATGCCTTTGATCAGAAGATTACCACGTAGAGGGTTTGATAACTCTGTTTTTGCAAAAAAGTATACACTGATAAATGTTAGCGACCTTAACATTTTCGAAGATAAAACTGTTGTTACAGTGGAATTATTACAAGAAAATAAAATTATTAAAAAGATCGCCCCTTATGGTTTAAAAGTGTTAGGAAATGGTAATTTGAACAAAGCTTTAACCGTTAAAGCTAACAAGTTCACAGATTCTGCCGCTCAGAAAATCGTAAAAGCTGGTGGTCAAGTAGAGGTTCTATAATGTTTAAAACTTTAGTAGACGCATTTAAAATCAAAGAAATTAGAATTAAACTTTTAATAACCTTTGGTTTGCTATTAATATATAGAATAGGTTGCTGGATTCCAGTTCCTGGCTTAAATTTTGTGCAATTTAACAGTATGATTGGAGACGTTTCCTTCTATAAATTGTTAAGTTCTGCAAGTGGTGGCGCGTTAGCGAACGGTTCGTTGTTGGCTCTTGGTATTGGACCATATATTACGGCATCTATTATTATACAGTTGTTAACCCTAGTAGTTCCTAGTTTGGAAAAGCTGGCAAAAGAAGGGGGAGATGAGGGAAGAAAGAAAATCTCTCAGTACACCAAAGTAGCAGCTTTATTACTAGCTGTAGCACACGCTGTAGCAATAGTAATAAGTTACAAATCAGCGCTTAACACATCAATGTTTGGTGCAGCAGCTCCACTTTGGGTAGTTGCAATGTTGGTTACAACTATACTGATTGCGGGCTGTATGTTTACCTACTGGCTAGGTGAAAAAATCACAGAAATCGGTTTGGGTAACGGTCAGTCATTATTAATATTTGTTGGTATCTTAAGTACAGCAGGTAGTTCACTACTAACAACAATTATGGGTATTGGCAACAATCCAGGAGAAAATATTGTGCAACTTGTAGTGTTCCTAATTGCATTGTTGGCGATATTCACATTCATTGTTACTATCGATCTTGCAGAAAGAAAAATACCTGTTCAATATGCAAAACAGATTAAAGGCAGAAAAATGTATGGTGGACAAAACACGCATATTCCTATTAGAGTAAACGCTACAGGAGTTATGCCGATAATATTCGCTATGGCATTGTTAAGCTTTCCACAATTAATTTTGAGCTTATTCGATCCTAAATTTGAGAGCGGATTTGCAAAATTCTACACCGAATGGTTAGGTACAGGTTCTTGGGTATACATCATAATTGTTGGTTTATTGATATTATTCTTCTCATATTTCTGGGCACAGGTTCAGTTCAATCCAGAAGATATCTCAAAGAACATGCAGCAAAATGGCGGATTCATCCCAGGTATCAGACCAGGAAAACCGACAGCTTTATACCTTAAAAAGGTATCTAACAGAATCACATTATTCGGAGCGATATTCTTATCTATAATTGCTATCATTCCATCGCTGTTATTCAAAGGTATCGGTTCAGGTGGTTTAGTAAGTGCTTTCAGTGCGACAGGACTGCTCATCGTAGTAAGTGTGGCATTAGAATTCAATAAACAACTAGAGGCACAGATGTTAATGCGTAACTATAAAGGATTCTTAAACAAGTAGTAAAATAGCTTAAACAGGCTGTTTATAGCCGGCGAAGTTAATTAAAATTGACAAAATATATAGATTATTTAACTAGTTTATGATATACTATAAAGGTACAAATTTGGAGAGGTAAAAAATGAAATTGCTTTTATTAGGAGCTCCAGGAAGTGGCAAAGGAACATTTTCTGATGATATACGCACTATATTAAGTATTCCTACAATATCTATGGGAGCATTGTTTAGGGAAGAAATAACCAATGATACTCCTATAGGTAAAGAAGCGAAAAAATATGTTGAAGCAGGTATCAACGTTCCTGACGAAATACCAATCATGATGATTCAGAAACGTTTAGCTCAGAGAGATTGCAAAAAAGGATTTATACTAGATGGGTTCCCTCGTAATCTTAACCAGGCGAAGGCGCTGGAGAAAATGACAAAGCTAGATAATGTAGTCTTCTTCGATATTCCAGAATTTTTGATATTAAAAAGATTGTTAGGAAGACGTGTATGCGGTAACTGTGCTAAAACATTTAACATATCCACGTATAGTGCTACAGCATGTGACGCTTGCGGAGGACATTTAATTCAAAGAAAAGATGATAACGAGAAGACTATTAAAACTCGTATCGCTGTTGACAAAAGAGAAACACGTCCACTTATTAAGTATTATCAGGAAAAAGGGATTTTGATAGCTGTTGACGCTTCAAGAACACCTGAAGAAGTCAAGAAAGATGTCATCAAGGCTCTGGGATTGTAACATGATTAAGATAAAAACTGATAAAGAAATCGAATTAATGCGAATTGCAGGACGTATTACTAAAGAGACTTTAGATCTCATGAAAGAACATTGTAAACCGAATATTTCTACCGCAGAGCTTGATAAAATAGCTTTTGACTACATCGTTAGTCAAGGAGCATGGCCTTCTTTTAAAAACTATCAAGGCTTTCCTGGTTCAATCTGTGCTTCAATCAATGAAGAGGTTGTGCATGGAATCCCTAGAAAAGACAGAGTGCTAAAGGAAGGCGATATCATAAGTATCGATACAGGTGCTTGCTACAAAGGATATCATGGCGACGCAGCTAGGACATTTCCCGTAGGGAAGATTGATTCTAAGAAAAAGAAACTAATCAAAGTTACAGAAGAATGCTTTTTTGAAGGGATTAAAGGGCTGAAAGCTGGAGATTTTGTTGGAGATATCTCTAACAGAGTGCAAACCCACGCAGAAAAAAATGGGTACGGCGTAGTAAGAGAATTGATTGGTCATGGAGTAGGTAAAGAACTACATGAAGATCCACAAGTTCCAAACTATGGCATATCGGGAAGTGGCGCAAAACTCAATAAGGGTGCAGTGATAGCGATTGAACCAATGATAACAATGGGTAAAAGAAACGTTGTTTTCGGAGAAAATGGATGGACAGTTTCTACTCGAGATGGACTGCCTGCAGCCCACTATGAAAACACTGTCTTAGTAACTGAAAATGGAGTGGAGATTTTAACGTTATGATGAGAAAAGAGATTGCAATCGGAAGCGTTGTAAAAAGCGTAAGTGGTAGAGATAATGAAAAGGTCTACGTAGTCGTAGACAAACAAAGCAAATATTTGAGTTTAGCAAATGGTAAAGACAGAAAAATAGGCAATGCTAAACGTAAAAATATTCTACATGTCAGTTGCTTAGGTGAAATAAAAGATATAAAACTAACAAACGACAATATAATTAAAATCTTAAAAAACTATTAAATGGAGAATGAATGTGTCTAAAGAAGATGTAATCGAAACCGAAGGAGTTATAACTGAAGTTATGAGAAACGCCGTGTTTAAGGTAAAGTTAAACAACGGGTTCATTATTACAGCATATCTCTCAGGGAAATTGCATGTAAATAATATAAGGATACTTGTCGGCGATTCAGTTAAAGTTGAAATGTCCCCATATGATTTGACAAAAGGTAGAATCATATGGCGTATGAAAAAATAAGTGGGAGGGAGTCATGAAAGTAAGACCATCAGTTAAAAAAATGTGTAGTAAGTGTAAGGTAATCAAAAGAGAAGGTGTCGTTATGGTTATCTGTAAAAATCCTAAACACAAACAAAGACAGGGATAATTATACATATGCTAATATGTACAAGCATCGTTAGCATAGCAGAAAACAATTGTGGTAAGGCGGCTGTAAATATCTTACCGCGTTTATATAAAATGAAAAATAAAAAGAAACAAAACAACAAAATTACGGAGGAAATTAAATGGCTCGTATTGCTGGTGTAGATTTACCAAGAGAGAAAAGAGTTGAGGCT
>CAYJAP010000015.1:0-9077 GCA_964368425.1 uncultured Lachnospiraceae bacterium
AAAAAAGCCACATAGCATAATTTGCTATATGGCAGACTCTATTTTTTGACTTCAACAAAAACTTCTACATATAGCAATCTAAATGTAGTAGTAGTAATATGAAATTACTGCAAATGTTTTTGTCATGATTAACCTCATCTAATATTAGTATAATCTATTTGTATTAAAAAAATCAACTTACTATTAATATTGTATTCCCCAATACACTAAATGTTTAGCTGGTTTGTTACAAACTATACATTTGTCTGCAATCTTTTCTTGCTCAAACGGAATGCATCGGGACTTCATCCCACGAATTTCTTTCATCTTCGCCTCACATGCTGGATGTCCACACCACATCGCTTTAATATATCCCGGACTAGTGTCCATGATACGTTTAATTTCCTCTAGCGATGTACAGCTATATGTCTTCTCGTCGTTTCTTTTCTTAGCTGTTTCAAACATATTTTGTTGTATATCTTCTAGTAAAGTAGTTACCTTTTTCGCTACAGTCTTGTCGTTAGTGATAAACACCTTTTCATTTGTATCCCTACGAGCAAGCACAAGCTGATTTTTTTCCACATCTTTTGGACCGATTTCTATGCGGATAGGAATACCGTTCATTTCATGCTCAGCAAACTTGAATCCCGGACTGGTATCGGACGTGTCGGTAAATACTCGTATACCAGCATCTAACAACTGTTTTTCCAACGCAGATACAGCGGCTAGAACCTTGTCTTCATTTTTGATAGCCACAATTACCGCTTGTTTTGGTGCAACACGAGGTGGAAGAATTAGTCCGTTATCGTCAGCGTGAACCATAATCAGCGCGCCTATCATTCGTGTAGTTGTTCCCCATGATGTTTGGTAAACATTCTGTATTTGGTTATTTCTGTCGGTAAAAGTAACGTTGAAAGGTACAGAGAACTTCTGTCCGAAATAGTGAGAAGTTGCAGACTGTAAAGACACTCCATTGTACATCAACGATTCAACAGACAGAGTATACTCTGCTCCTGCAAACTTTTCTTTTTCTGTCTTTCTTCCTGTAATAACAGGTATAGCTAGAAACTTCTCGAAAAACTCTTTATAAATATTTAACATCCTTGCGGTTTCTTCTTCAGCCTCTTGTGCAGTTTCGTGACAAGTATGTCCTTCTTGCCATAAGAATTCACGTGTCCTAAGGAATGGACGAGTCTCTTTTTCCCAACGAACGACGTTGCACCACTGGTTGTATAACTTAGGTAAATCACGGTAAGATGTTATGCTTTTTGCGTAGTAATCACAAAAAAGAGTTTCTGAAGTAGGGCGTACACAGAACCTTTCTTCTAGTTCGGTATTCCCTCCATGAGTAACCCAAGCAACTTCAGGTGCAAAACCTTCTACGTGCTCCGCCTCCTTCCTCAACAGACTTTCTGGGATAAACATAGGGAGATAAACGTTACAGTGCCCCGTTTCTTTAAACATGCGATCCAACTCTTTTTGAAAGTTTTCCCATAGTCCATATCCGTTCGGTTCGATAACCATACAGCCCTTTACGCCGCTATATGCTGCCAACTTAGCATTTAGCACAATATCTGTATACCACTTTGCAAAATCTACATCTCGAGAGGTTATTTTTTTGTTCTTTACAGCCATGATTGATTCCTTTATATTTGTATATTTCTAGTACATATAATAACATATAACCGCCCACAAATAAAGAGTTTTGGAAGACAAGTGCTATAATTTAAAGAGAAATTTATAGTTATTTTTATTTTTGGTTGTGTAACCGCTGTAAATTAACTATAATTAATCTGATATATGAAATTATATGTAAGGAAAAAGACATGTTATCGAAACAAGAGTTTCAGGAAAAGTTTGAGTGGGAAATGGCGACATCATTCGCAAAGTTTAGAGAGCAGTATAAATGGCTTTCTATATTTAAAATACTCTCCATCTCTCTCACCGCAACTTTATGGAGCATAATACTAATTCTGTTGAGCGTTGTGAGCATCGACGTCGTATTGATATTATCTTGGTGTGGGCTGGCTATAACTGCTGCTACAATGTTTATATGGGCGTTTGCTTTTAAACGCGCAAATTCCTTTGCAAGAGATATAAAGCGATTCATTTTCAAAACGCTGCTAGAGGGATATGAATTTGACTACACCAGAAAAGGAAAGTTAGATGAACGGGCATTGATAGATTCCAAGTTGTTTAGTTTGGTTGCTCCGTATGAGTTCATATCGCGAGATGAGGTGCGTATAAAAGTACCAAAGAAAGTACTAAACGACGCTGTTTTAGATTGTTTTATAAACCTTAGAAACATTGCCGTTTACCAGCTGGAGGAAGGAAAAGGAAAGTCTAGAACACTGATATATTCTGGTTGTTTTGGACGCGTGGAGCACGTAAAAGATATACAGTGTACGATTATGGCAAATAGAAGAACTAAAGGGTTAGCTCAGCTGGAATTAGAAGGTGTAGAGTTTAACAGAAAGTACAAGTGTTATACAGACAACCAGCACTATAGCAGGAAGATGTTAACCCCTACCCTGATGAATAAATTATTGCAGTTAAGTGCTGTAACTAAACATAAAACAACTTTCCTTTGGAGGGGTACAAATTTGGATTTTTTCCTTCCTTATCACCAAGTCTTTCGATGGAAAGTAAGAGGAACAAAACTAAATTTCAAAGATGTAGAAAATATATACGACGACTTGTCCGCAGTAAACGTGGTTATACAGGAATTAGAAAACAACAAGAAAATATAAGCCGTTTTAATTAAGCATTGGCTTGTAAAAAGAAGAAAAAGATGATAAAATTGATAAACTATGAGGAGATATTATGAAGAACGTAATTGACATTTTGCGAGAGCGAGACATGATAAAACAAATTGTATACGAAGATGAGTTATACGAGCTTTTGGGTAAGGAGTCTGTTTCTTTTTATGTGGGATTTGACCCTACAGCCGATAGTTTGCACGTAGGACATTTCGTTCAGTTAATGGCGATGGCGCATATGCAAAAAGCCGGTCACTGTCCGATAATCTTGGTGGGTGGCGGAACAGGCATGATTGGCGATCCGTCTGGCAGGAGTACTACCAGAAACTTATTAACGCCGGAAATAGTAAAACATAATAGCGACGCTTTTAAGGTTCAAATGAGAAAGTTTTTGAATTTTGAAGGAAAGAATGCTGCTATTATGGTGGACAACGCGGACTGGTTGAACGAGTTAAATTATATAAAGTTTTTGAGAGAAATAGGCTCGCACTTTTCAGTAAATAAAATGTTGACCGCAGAGTGTTTTAAAGCAAAGTTAGAAACGGGACTGTCGTTCTTAGAGTTCAACTACATGCTCATGCAAAGTTACGACTTTTACGTACTATTTAAAAAGTATAATTGTATGCTTGAGTTCGGTGGCGACGACCAATGGTCTAACATGTTAGCAGGAGTAGACTTAATCCGTCGTAAAGAGAAAAAGAAAGCTTTTGCGATGACTTTTAAGTTACTAGCTAATTCAGAGGGCGTAAAAATGGGAAAGACCGCCAAAGGTGCATTATGGTTGGATGCCAAGAAAACTTCGCCGTTTGAGTTCTATCAGTATTGGAGAAATCGTGAAGATCAAGATATTAATAACTGCATGAAATTATTAACGTTCATGCCAGTCAAAGAAATAGACGAGCTGACACAGTATCGTGACGAACGAATGAATATCGCTAAAAAACGTCTCGCCTTCGAGGTTACAAAACTAGTACACGGGGAAGCAGAGGCAATGAAGGCAGAACAGACATCTGATGGGCTGTTCTCTGGCGTTGGTGAAAGCGAAAATATGCCAACTATGGTATTGCAAAAAAAGGAATTTAGTGGTAATATAAATATTGTAGATTTGTTAGTCGCAAGCAAGGTGGCATCATCTAAGTCGGAAGCTCGACGTTTAGTTGAACAAGGCGGTATCACCATTGACGGAGACAAAGTATCTCAGATATCTTCTGTTATAAACATATCTAAAAATGGTAATGTTATTAAAAAGGGAAAGAAGAGTTTTACTAAAGTTATTTTAAAGTAAAAATATTTGCTTGTATAGAGTGTAACAAGTTAATATATTGGAGGAAAATTGGACGAACTTTTAGAATACGAATTGAATAACGGTAAAAAATCTTTGGTGGAGATGATGTCGGAATACACAGATTCTCAGATTATCGACATGCACAAGGCGGGGTTTTATTGGGGAGATAGTAGTGTTGTGCGTAGAAAAAATCAGAGCGACAACCCACTAGTGCCTTACATCGCTAAGTTTTGGGAAAGAGGTTACACACGTTACTTCTTTACTGAACAGTCTGAGAATATGATAAAGTACGATAAATCCGGCCTAGACTCAGCTAAAACAGATAAGTTCTTCGATAAAATATCTTATGCAATTATAGATAAAGAGGGAAATCTATATAAGGCGCTAATTTCGGATGTGTTGTTAGCGGATTGGTTAAGAAAGAATAAAGTGGACATAAACGGTTCAGTATCTGTAATGTTCCTTGAGGATAAAAACAATAAAATAAATGGCGTAGATTTTTTTGATACCGCGTACAGTAAAGAGGGCGAAGATCCGCACCATTTTGTTACCATAAATGAAAAGCAAGTACGTACAATGTTTAATATGTGTAGAGCATTAAACGTTTCGCTAGAAGAGGGATTATTCCATAACACTAGATTGGGCTTTGTAAAAGCCGGAAGACCTGTGGATAGCAGTGTTCAAAAGATCATCGGGCAAGTTAGATACAATAATTTCACAACACTATTAAAAGAGCTGGGATCAGACTTTAATATGGATAAAGTTAATTCGCTTGTTGCCACCCGAAAACGATAATTATTATCGTTTTTTTACCCTTGAAAAAGCTTTGAGGGGGGGGTATTATTCTATAGAGGTGTTTTATGGGGTTTGAACAACATGAACAAGAAAAGCTAAGACAATTTCAGGCGAGAGAAAGTACCATTGTGCAATTAATGCAATCATACAGTGAAGAAGACCTAAAAATATATTACGCTGAGCGGGAGCAGGCAGATATAAATGATACTATATACCTGCTGGAAAAGAAATATCCTGCCTTGAGGCTTGCTTTAAGTTATAAGAAGGGCGGATATGGTCCAGATTGGTTTGAAAGAAATGATAATATTTATGATCTAAGCGAGTCTGTAGAAACCGAAGTCATGGTGAACGCGATGAATTCTTTTAAATTTGGAATTGTTACTTCTGATGGTAAATTTTATAACGCGAAGTTTTATGGACACTACAATTTAGTTAAATGGTTAGAGGTAAATCATATCAACATTGATAATGCAGTAGCTGTTTCTACAGAGGATAGAACGGAATTTAGTAAGGGTTACGGACTTTCGGACAAACAAATAAGTTTATTATTGTATTCTCCGTTTGATTATAAAATAAGTGAAGTGGAAAAATCCCCTGAAGAATATTATATTAACCTTTCTCGCAAACAAGTGAGGGCGCTAGATAACTTAGCTCGCTATCACGATGCATCTATCGAGGAAGCAATGTTCTCGTCCAGAAGATTTGGTCTTTTACATGACGGGTTGCAAAAAAGTCATCTTCGTGAAAAGGTGGGAAGATCTAACCTTGCTATTATGTCGGAGGTTTTGGGAGAAAAGTTAGATATGTTTTTAATGAGAAAAATATCTGAAGTATTAAATGAGGATACGTGTCGACGTAAGAGAAAATAAGAAAATATATAAAACTAATAAATAAACAGCTAATACAGCTGTTTATTTTTATTTTACACCTTGACATTATCCGCCGTATATTTACCAACATATAGCATGCTATTGACAATATACATACCTTTGTTGACAGTCTACTCAAAAACGGAATTACTTAAGCAGTGACATAAACTATTTTACAAATATAATCTATAAAACCTTTATAGTGTCATATAAGTTTTCTTGCACTAACCACAGCTGGGGGAAAGATTGATTAAGTGTCCAATAACTTACTCCCCCTAAACCATATTGATTTACCAGTTTTAATTTAGCATCAACGCTTCTTGCGTCTTCAAACCAAACAACCTTCCGACCTTCTTTATTATAATACTGAAAGTTTGGGCTTTGTGCTCGTTGATCGTATTCGATAAATGAGCCTGCTCTCTGTGCAAGGTCTACAGCTCCCACATTACTTATAGCACGAGCAGCAGTTCCTGGAACATACGGCAGATTCCATACGTAACCATAATTCGGAATCCCCATCAGAATCTTTTCAGGAGGAATCGCTGTGACGGCATAATCTAATACTTGTTTTACAGCATTTAGCGGAGCAACTGCCATCGGCGGCCCATATGTATATCCCCACTCATACGTCATAATTATAACATGATCCACAATTTCTCCATGCGCACGATAATCATGTCCCTCGTACAGTGTGCCCTGCTGATCTTCGCTTATTTTTGGTGCGACAGCGGTGGTAACTATATACCCCAGCGGATGTAGTCTTGCAGTCAACTTTCTCAAAAAGTTATTGTAATTTTCTCTATCTTCTGGGAATAAATATTCAAAGTCCATATCTACGCCATAATAATTCTTTGTCTGTAATACATTTAATATATTTTCTACTAAAGCATTTTGCGCTTGCTCAGATGCAAAAATCTCGTTAGTTATTTCTCCGCTGAACCCGCCACTTTCACCGATGTTTGTTACCACCATCAGTGGAGCTACTCGCTGAGCCCGAGCTTTCTCTATTATAGGAACATCATTCTCAAGAGTTACTAAAGAACCGTCTGGTCGCGCTTGGTAACTGAAGATGCTGAGATATGTGATATGCGGCAATATTTCATCCAGAACTTCGTTGGAAACGTTAGGAAACACATAACCGTTTACTTCCATTTCTCCTATCTTTTCGTTGGGCAGCGGAACAATTATTTGTTCTCCCGGATATATTCTGCCGTTCAAATCCACCTGCGGATTTGCATCAACTACAGATTGAAAAGGCACTCCGTACGCTTGGGCTATGGAGTATAAACTATCTCCCGGTTGCACTGTATGAGTTATCTGGTTGGTAACCAAAACAAGACTCTGACCTACCACTAAATTCTGCGGATTAGTAATGCGGTTATCAGCAATAATCTTGTCTTCTGACAATCCAAATTTCTTCGCGATAGAGTATACAGAGTCTCCTCGCTGAATAACATATATAATCAAAATACACCACCTATG
Organism: uncultured Lachnospiraceae bacterium; assembly: GCA_964368425.1. GTDB lineage: Bacteria > Bacillota > Clostridia > Christensenellales > UBA1242 > CAYJAP01. The sequence continues at coordinate 7,170 of CAYJAP010000015.1, forward strand.
TATTATTTGTGGCCTCTTGAAAGACGACACATTTTTATTTATATATGCAAATATGAAAATTAGTGTTATAAAAAAACACCTCGCTGCCGATTACTTGCAGGACGAGATGCTTAATGTTTATGATTAATTATTAATGACTAATACTTTAATTTGCTAATTTAGTTGCTTTTCTGCCTTTCTTCCAACATCTTTTTAATCTTTTCTGAAGAGTCTACTAGCGGAGACATTGGCACTCCTTGCATCAGGGATGAAATTATTTTACCCATGAAAGGAATGAGATTTACTTGGCAGAACCATTTTTCGCTCCCCATGTCAGGCAAGTGAGATAGGTTAGTAGAGTATATCTTTTTAATAACTCTTTGTTTGTGAAGCGCTCTAAATTTATCCAATCCGCCCGTAAAGAAAGCAAAACTGGTAATTACATATGTTCCTTTTGCGCCTAAGCTTTTTGCTTTTTCTGCGACATCAATTACTGACTCTCCTGATGCCAACATGTCATCTACTATCAATATGTTTTTACCCTTTAACTCAGCACCCATGTATGTGTGTTGAACAACAGGGTTTTTACCATCTACGATTTGAGTATAGTCACGTCTTTTATAGAACATTCCAACGTCTAAACCCAATATATTAGCATATTTTATAGCTCGGGCCATCGCCCCTGTATCTGGACTAATAACAATCAAATTATCTTTATCTATCTTGTCTTCTTCGTTTTTGATAAAGTCTCGGAGAATAGGATATCCCGGGAAAAAGGAATCAAATGCCATGAGAGATACTGCATTTTGTATGTTGATATCATGAGCATCAAATGTTACGACAGAATGAACCCCCAGTCTTTCCAGCTCCTGTAAAGCTAATGCACAGTCGAGCGATTCACGGCCTAACCTTCGATGTTGGCGAGAAGAATACAGTAAAGGCATAACTACAACAATACGATTCGCCGAGCCCGCTATAGCGGATATTGTTCTCTTTATATCTTGGAAGTGATCATCTGGACTCATATGGTTTATGTATCCGTTAAGCCGATATGTGCATTCGTGGTTAGATATATCAGAAAAAATAAAGACTGTCTTATTTCGAACACTTTCTTCAAGGACAACCTTTCCTTCTCCGTTCGCAAATCTAACAGCCTTAGTTTTTATAATATAAGAAACATCTTCAGAATCTCCATTTTCTTTTTTTATACACTCATTTAGTTCTTGGACTCTGTCGGAAAACCCATGGAGAGAGATAATTCCAAATTCGTCACAAAGTTTTTTCATAATTTCTCCTTAGTAATCAAGTATAAATAGTATACCAAATAAAAGTAAATAACTCAACGATTGTTGAATAAAAAGAAAAGGAAAATAGAATTTCTATCTCCTTTTACAACTATTTTTTATCCGTCTTTGACTTTGCAGTCAACCCCGTCGAACCGAACCCGCCTTTTCTAATTTCTGTTGGTGGAATTTCATTATCCACTGTGAGAAACTTGAAGAAGAACGCCTGTCCAACCTTTTCTCCTGCCCTTATTACGTATGGTTCTTTACCGTAGTTGTAAAGTCTAAACCCAATGTTTCCGTCGTTGGATTCGTTTCCATAGTAATCACATTCGAACAGCCCTACTCCATTTGCGAGAATGACGTTATTTTTACCCATACCACTGGTTACACAGATTATCATAGCCTCATCTTCATTGAACGCCGCCTTCACGTTAGTCCATATAAGTTCAGCAGAGTTGGGCAAGATAGATACATCTATCGGACTGTATAAGTCATATCCAACTGAATGTTTTGTTTTTCTGATAGGAAGAATGATATCGTCTCTTTTAACACCATACTTCAGAACATCCTCTCTAACTGCCTCAAATTTTCTCATCTGTAATCTCCTTATAACAATTCTAATTATACTGTAAATTTCACAATA
>CAYJAP010000015.1:9177-16016 GCA_964368425.1 uncultured Lachnospiraceae bacterium
TCACAATAAAACAGAATATAGGAATTAGCAGAATCATGATAGGCCAACCTTTCGCAAACAGAACGAGAAAAGGAAAAAGACAAAAAGTTATAAATAGCAAAATACCCGAACAGAATACTGCCCAGTAAAATTTAGTCTTGCTCGGTTTTATAACACTTATTATTTTTTCGTCTTTGTCCAAAATATTTTCAAATATTCTTTCCATATACCATTCTCCTTATTTTACCGCCGTATACCACAATCCATGTAGATTACAGTACGAGAAAACCCCGAGTGCTTTATCATTTGTTATTTTAAACTCTACGATAGGAGTTTCAGTCTCACTTAATTGTTTACGCTGTCCGCCCTTCTCTGTTTGTAAATATATCCAGTCTATATGGTGATCAACTGTTGCTGGGTGAATAACCGCTCCAATCGTCACACGCACGGTATTATCCGCAACTTCTACAACCGGCAAATGTTTTTCAAAAGGACCGTCTTCAGAATGTACCACCATTTCGGACATTTTCTGTCCGCAGCAAACAACAGGAACGCCACTATCAAAAATTTTGCCAATAATGTTTCCGCAAATTTCACATACATAAAATCTTTTGTTTACCATAACTTTCTCCTTGGTTTATATTTTTATTATATCTTTTTTGATAAGACGCTGTCTAGCAATAGCTATCTCATTCTAATAAAATTTATAAATAAATCTTTACAATAAAATAAAAAGTTCAAAAGAATAACTATTTTTTATATGTTGTGGTACAATATTTATATATGGAGAGTGAAATATTAAAAGAAATACAATTGTTTCAATATTGTGTGTATTAATGCTAAGTATGTTCATCTTTACGGGATGTTTCAATGAAACAGAAGTCGACGGCGTGGCTTTAAGCAGGATTAAGTATTCAACTAGTGAAAAAATACCCTCGAGTGAGGACAATAAAAGCTTTGTAACAAAATTCTCTTGTAGAGTTCGTAATACAACCAAAGATGTTCTAGAGTTTGAAGTTACCTATTCAGCAAAGTATGGTGGGGTGTTCGGAAACACCACAAGAGAGTCCAAAACTGTTGTGCTTCAGCCTAAAGAGAAAAAAGATTTAACTTTCTCGCATGAGAGTGGATCTGATCAGGTATATAGTAAAAATATATCCATTAACTCTGTTCGGGTTGTAACTCCTTAGAATGGTCAATAAAAAATAAAACGGAGAATTCTCTGTTTTATTTTTTTCTGTATCGCAATAACATTTCTTTGTCTTCTGCTGAAACTCTAAAACTATCTCTGCATTTTGATATCGTCTTATTAATAGTAAACTTATTTAAGTTGTGATTATCTAGAAACTGCAACGTTTTTTTTCGATGCCTTATAAAACATTCAGATATTAGCCATGCGTTCACCATGTTGACATAGTATTCGCTTTCGCCTTTAAACGTATTTAACACCGCAAATATTTCATCTATATACTCACCCTTTTGTGCAAACTGAAATAGTATCATCATGCCCGTTCTGCGTACGAAAGTTTTGGGCGAAGAGATGAATTCCTGAGCTAAACTCCAAAACATTTGCTTGTTTTGCTCACTTATCTTGAATTTCAACAAGTCACAGCTAGCCCAGTTGTCTATTCTTTCTACATAGTTAAGCAGATATTTTTTAAATAATGTGAAGTCTTTAATCTTACAAATTAGCCCACCGTTGATAGCTGAAGTGGTAAAGTTGTGCCACATCCATAAATCCAAAAAAGACAGGAGATTACCTTTTGCGATTTCTCTCGTGATTCGTTTAGAGTCCGGCGAAGGCACAGCAATACAAGGCATTTGAGTGTTAAGAATACGCTGCTCCCACTGTCCTTTTTCTTTGCCTTTGCTAAATGATAGTAGATATTCCTGAAAAGGGATGACGTCTGCTTTCGTCCATTTATCTCTGGTTAATATCATGGGTCACCTCTGTAAATTACTTTCTTGTTTTGGTATTTATCTGTAAAAAAGCTGTTAAGTCCAACATCTGGTTATGTCTATTAATTTGGTAACACGTTCCATTGGCAATGTAATATCCCTTCCCGTACAAAGTAGCACCCTTGCTAGTTTGTAGTATATAACTCTCGTCTGGAAAACCTACAAATGGACGAACCTTACTATCTGGCAACATAATATCTTTAAAGACATGTAACCCGTCTAGCATATCCTCGCTATTCTCATCAAAATGAGGCATAATATTGATAGATGTTAGTGCCAACCCAGGAATGTACTTTTGGAAATTAGGGTCTTGAGTTTCGCCGTCAAGTTCAGGCTGGGCATATACTATCTCTGCAGCGTTCATGCTTCCGGCACTTCCCCCACATACTACCCCTTTTGTTCTGTGAATAACATCTTTTAAATTTATATTGTTAAAAAAACTGTTTTGGCTAGGAACATGTCCTCCGCACAAAAATATAAAGTCAGCACCCAAGACTAGTTTCTCGGCATCGGCTTTTGTTCTACCATCTAAGATTTGATAGTTTTTGAAAGGCAGTGTTTTGTCGAACGACTCAAAAACAAGTTTTGCGTACATTTCAGTCCTTTCAAAATCATTTTCAGAGCTGGCAACAAATAAAAAGTTATCATACTTCTTTATATGTTTTTTGAAGTTATCTAGTATGTGATTCTCGTTTCCGAAATTATGGGTGATTCGGTTACCGTTCTCATCTTTACTGTAGGTGTCTAAAGCACTCATTAGAAATAGTGTGGGCATGTATTTCTCCTTAAAATGCTGATGTAAATCAGCTGTTTGTCGTTGGCTATATATTAACACCTTTGTAAAGACAAGTAAAGTAAGAATATAAATTAACTTATTAAAAGCTGTTATTATGAAAAATAATTTGGATATTTTTTGTATGTGGTATAATATCTATTATATAAGGAGATTTTATGAAAGCAGTTATAATGGCAGCGGGTTATGGTAGCAGGTTTTTACCATTTTCCAAGGCAGTATCTAAAGTGATGTTACCAATCATCGACACCCCAACTATACAGTTAATAGTGGAAGAGGCGATAGAAAGTGGGATAGAAGAAATACTGATTATCGTGGGCTCGAATAAAGAAGCAATAATAAAACATTTCTCGGAAGACAAAAAACTGTTGCATCGTGTATCGAGCAATGATGAACTGTATGAAATAGCAACAAAAACTTGCTATACTAACGTAAAGTTCATAGAACAAAAGGTGTTAGACGGCACAGGCTCAGGGATGCTGTTGGCAAAGAAGTTTGTGAATAATGAGCCTTTCCTGTTGATGTTTGCAGACGACTTAATGATAGGAAATGGATCTCCCGTTTCCAAACAAATGATTGACTTGTTCAACAAAACCGGTAAAACTATTTTGGGTTGTCAGCACGTAGAGAAAAAAGATATAGTACAGTACTCATCGGTGGAATATAGCAAGAAAAGTGGCAGGGTGTATACAGTTACAAGAATTGTAGAGAAACCAAAGCTGGAAGAAGTCACTTCAACCCTATCAACCTTGGGCAGATATATACTGAAACCAAATATTTTCGAAGCATGTAGGAATTTGAAACCTACGAAAAAAGGGGAAAAGATTATCACAGATGCCTATGACATTCTTGCCCGACAAGGAGATGTCATCGCGTACAACTTTGACGGTGTGCGTTATGACATAGGTAATAAACTGGGATACCTAACTGCCATCTACGATTTTGCCACAAAAAATGAGCAGTACGGGAAAGATTTTATAAAATACGTACAAAGTAAAAATAAAAGATAGAAATCTATCTTTTATTTTTTTCCATATATCATAAAGTACTTTAAATTATTTCACCCGCCGCTTCTGACCCGTTTTTCTACTCGTTTTTTTCTTTTATTAGTTATAGCGACTATACACTCTTGAAAATATTATTTCTTTAGCACATCGACATCTTTTAAAAAGGCAGCTATTTGACTTTGTAAATTTCTTTTACATCTATTATTCAGTAAGAAATAATCTCCACGGGCGATCGGTCCACCTTGTTCAAGCTTCTCTATCTGAGCATAGTCCCTTGATGTTACTTCTTCTTTTGTAAGTGGACGGATAGGTCTACTCTTTAAGCGTTGAACTCTTTTATTAAAATTAGTTACTACAGATAAGATAATAACCTTATCACCGAACTTTTCTTTTATATATTTGTATTCGCTCCATGAGTACAAGCTTTCAATACAAACATTTTTTCCTGTTGAAAGTGCTTTTACAATTTTTTGCTCACTCATTTTTGCATATATTGCCAAATCCCCAGTTGCACGAAGCTGCTCCCTAACTTTTCGTTCGTTAGCTTCATTAATTTCTAACCTTTGACGTTTTAACTCATCAAAAGTTACTTCCCCGAAATATACGTTTATAAAATCATGTTTTTTAAGTGTTTCTACAACTTCAGATTTTCCTGCTCCACACAGCCCTACTACACATACAATTTTTTGTGATTTAACCATAATTTTCCTCCTTAACATTCAAAACTGATATTTATTTCCTTTTTATCCAAATGTAATTTTGTAAGTTTCACACCAGCATTCTCAAAAATCTTCCTACTAACTTTATTATTATCAGATTCTTTATACTTATCTGAAAGATAAATTACTTCTTTTATTCCAGACTGAACGATTGCTTTAGCACATTCATTACATGGAAACAACGCAACATAAATTCTACAGCCAGCCACGCTACCACGAGAGTTTAATATTGCATTTAATTCTGCATGAACAACATACGCGTATTTTGTGTCTATAAATCCGCCCTCTCTTGCCCAGGGAGTTTTGTCGTCACTACTACCAAGTGGAAATCCATTATAGCCTATTCCAACAACCCTGCTATCTTCGTTAACAATACAAGCCCCGACTTGTGTAGAAGGATCTTTACTTCTTTTAGCAGATAACATTGCTAGCCCCATAAAATATTCGTCCCAGCTAATATAATCTTCTCTTTTGCTCATAATTTCCTCCTTAGATTTGTTAATTGGTGTAGGTATTACTTATGTATGTGTAAATATGGTGCTCCCGTCAGGATTCGAACCCGAAATCTAAGTTCCGAAGACTTATGTGATATCCATTTCACTACGGGAGCATGGGCTTGTGTGGTGTGAGTTTTTTATAAACAAATATTAAGTTGTAAAGGTGCTTTAATTATGGGAAAATGTATCTTAAATAGGCAGAAATGCTATTTGCGGTTGGATATTACCTCACCGACTTTTCTAAAGCAATTATAACATATTTCTAATACAATGGTATAGTTAAGTTATATTTTTTTGAAATTTATTATCGCGACAGAATAAATACTTTACATAAAGCTTAGGTATTAATACAAAATATACTATGAGAAACGTATTTTTATATTTTAGTGCTTTTATTCCTATGTATTTTTTGATAATCGTAAAATTTACATTCGGCGTCATAAGTGAATCTATTCGTTTAGATACACTAACTATTTGCACATTAGTGATGTATTCATCACTCATAGTACTAGGAGTAATCGGACTGCTGTGGAATATCTTTTGGACAGGAGAGCGGGCGGAAGAAATTATTATTATATCTAAACAAAATTTAACAGACCAACACTTCTTGGGCTACTTTTCTTTATTCGTACTGTTCGCCCTTACCTTTGAGCTGACCCAGTTAAGCATGTTTATGGTTAGTATTGTTATAATAATTCTTATAGGTATAGTATACGTAAATAACCGTATGTACTACATCAATCCCTGTCTTAATATCTTGGGGTTTAACTTTTATGAAATAACTTATGTTAAAGAAGGCTCAGAACAAAAGCAATCTGCGAAAATGTTTTACAAGGGATTATTTGAAACATCAGATAAGCCTTGTCTTATGAAACTTAAAAATGCACACTTTAGTTTTATCGATAAGTCCTCAACGAAAAAATAGATACAAGCCTCATATAACAAATAAAGCTTGTATAACATTATTATCATATATTTGCTGTCACCGATATTGCCACAAGCATAGTTTATGTTAGCAATACAATTAAAGATGTTGGCATTGTTATAGTACAATTTGTCATTAACATATAATATATTGTCATTATTAAAAACATTGCTGTCACATGAATGATGTATATTGTCATAGTTGTCATTAAACCTATACTTACATATATTATAATGACCTCTTAATTTAATTATCTTTTAAAAAGGGAAAAGCTGTAACTAAAAGTTGCAATATTTTTTATGTGGTTGTATAATGTTTCTTGTTATCAAAACATATGGAGAGATGTCAGAGCGGTTGAATGTGCTGGTCTCGAAAACCGGTGTCGTGAAAGCGACCGAGGGTTCGAATCCCTCTCTCTCCGCCATAGACACACGGCGTCAAGGCAGTACCTGCGCCGTGTATTTCTTTGCAAAAAAGCCCTGTTTTATCGCATTTTTAACAGGACTTTTTCTATTTTAGGGTTATTCTTGACTTTTTTACATTAAATTCTTACTTTTCGTTGTGCGTCTATCTTGCACTACTCTTTTACAGGATTTGAACTTATATCCTTTTCTTACTTTTGGTTTTCCTACTTATTGTTCTGTTGGTGGCAATCTTGATTACTCCGCAAATTCAAGTTTTAATTCAAGATTTTTATTCAAGTTGATGTTTAGTCGCCACACTCATCCTTATGCTGATGCTCATGGCAAACAGAACCAGTTGATTTAAGGTTGCCTGACAAATAATTTTCAAGAGCAGTTTCTGCATTGCCTTTTGCGCCTGTGACAACTTCGATATTCAGTTTGTTAAATATATCCACAGCACCTCCACCCATTCCGCCTGATATAATAACATTTGTGCCTATGTCATTTAAGAAATTTGGCAAAAAGCCTGGTTTATGTCCAGGGTTTGGAACTGAGT
>CAYJAP010000016.1:0-14389 GCA_964368425.1 uncultured Lachnospiraceae bacterium
TAAATATGGAGGGCAACACATTGGAGCAAAATTTTGAAGAAAACAACTTTGAAGAAAATGTTTCGCAAACTACGCAAGAATCTGTTATACCAGAAACTGAAGTAATGCCGGAGGAAAGCGATCAAAATAAACTATTAGAACAGAAAAAATACTACGGTGCGAACACTCGTAGTAAGCTGAAGAAACGTACTGCAATTGATATTGTTATGCTCTTTGTGCATTTGCTACTAGGAGCAGGCCTTGTGGGAGTGCTATACTTTCTACGAGACGACCTACAGTTCGTGACTAGAATCATTACCATCGTATCTGCAAGTGTAGTGCTAGCGTGTATGTTATGGTTTCTAGCAGATGCAATCAGTCAATCCAAGCTCTCTAAGAGAATAGGAAGACAGGTTAGGGTGGAGATATCTGAAAAACAGATTGAGAGAATAGAGAGAAACTTAAAAAGTCGTACCCCGTTATTTCTATACTTGTTTGGATTTTCAATATTAATTCCAACTATTGCGGCTGCAGTGGTTGTTTACTTACTAGCGCCAGAAGGTTTTAATTTATTAAATTTATTATATTTTGTTCCAGTAGTTCCAGTTTTCTTATTGTTTTGGTACGCTGCAGCACACACCAGACGAGGCGCATTTAACGTTTTTGTGGTAGAAAGATATGAAGATAATGAAGTAAAAGAATATATAGAGATGTACGAAAATGGGCTAGATAAAGCCGGTAATGTGACGATTAAAGCATACAGTTCTGCCAAAAATCAAGATGACGAGCAGGAAGACACAGTTGACCAACCTACAGAAGTTGTTGCAAAACAGTCTATATTGTTTGAAACTATAGAACAACCAGCAGAGGAAGTTGCAGTAGAGTCAATAGCAGAGGAGGTTGTTTCTGCGGAGGAATCTCAGCCTGTAAAAAAACCTCAGCCTGTTGAGCAACCTGAAAAAACAGATTTTAGTACATGGAATGACTTAATATAAACAAAAGATTTTAGGAAATATATGAAAGTAAAACAAATTGAATCTCCGTGGCTAGCAAGCAATAGCTATATTGTACAAAACAAAAACACCACTATCTTGATAGACGCAGGGGCAACAGTAGAACAAATCAAAAAAGAGGCATCTTCTATAGATGCCATTCTTTTGACTCATTGTCATTGTGATCACATAGCTAATCTAGAGCAGATAGCAAAAGAATTCAACTATCCCGTTATTTATCTATCTACACAAGGGATCAAAAAATTGTCATCTCCTGAACTGAATTTATCCGTTCTGGTTGACAATCTGAACGTCGCTCTCGACACCTCTAACTTCCGATTGGTAAAGCTATATGGTGGAGAGGTATTGGATATTGGCTCACTAAGAGTAGAGGTAATATCTACGCCAGGGCATAGTAGTTGCTCACTGTGTTTTATGATAGGGAAGAAGTTGTTCTCAGGAGATACTCTATTTCGCAGAGGAATAGGTGAGTTTAATATTAAAGATGGAAATAAACGAGAGTTGGTACAATCGCTAAAAAAAATAGACTCGTTAAAGTTTGATGCTGTTTATCCAGGGCACTCAGTTGCTAGTATTAGAAAGGAGCAAAACAGAAATCTTAGTGTGTGGATAAAATTTTTAGAAAGAAATTTATAATTTATGAATAATAGTTTCACAAATACATAAAGTAAGACTAGAACAGTGTTTAAATATAACTGTTCTCTGAGAGAAACACGCGTTTATATGCGTGTTTTCTCTTTATGAGAGAGAAATCAGTGTTTTCTCTAATCCTAAACTATTAAGCACTACAATCTTATTATCTCTACAAAGTAAAATTAGTTTAACCTTTTTCGCGGTATCTTCACTAAAGGGCGTACTATTTTTTATTTTAACGATGATTTTATTTTTATCCCAATAGGTTATGTTATAATTGATGCTTTTATCTTTTACTTTTAAAAGCACAGTTGGATTATAAAAACCTTCTCCGATAATTACAAAGGTGTTTTTAAACTTTGGATATATACCATAAAATAACATTTGTTGTGAAGGTAAATAATTTTTGGATTGATTTTCGTTTACTTGTAACTGATTTACTATCTCTACTTTTTTGTCTTTGTCAACGTCCTCTAGCACGATGCAGTTGGGAGATACTTCCACGTTATCCCCAATATTAACTACACCGAAGACTTTTACTCCGGAGTGTAATGTTACGTTGTTTCCTATATGTATAGCGTCCTTATTCTTATAGTTGCCCAGGCTTACATTACTGCCTATCGTGCAGTCATTTTCGATAGTGACATTGTCTGATATATACACATTTCCGCCCAGTATTTGTAGATTACTTCCTATAGAGCTTTTCAGAGATATATATGAGCCCATTTTACTGTACAGTTCTTGCATGATTTTTTCATATGTAGGGATTTTGTTAGGGTGAGCAGCAGATAGTTCTTTCAGCATTCTGTAACTCTGTAGTGCCTCATGATCGGTGCTATCTACATCAGATGTTTGTTTACAAAGAGAAACGATATGTCGCAAATCTTCTTTCGCCACACTTTCTAAAGTGTTATATGTACTTAAAAGTTTTTCAATAAAATTAATAACTGCAATTCTCCTTCGCCTACTAAATTATAATACAGAAATTCTACTAACTGATATCTCAAGTTACAGGACTTTGAACAACTGTGATTTTGACCATCAAACCGCACGGTATATAGTCAGAGAAACAGTGTGCTTTCTATATTTATAATATTGAGTTTGTTGCCTATAATAGACTATGCGAAGACTTTTTTTTGTGTGAAAAAAATACGTAGGTTATACGTATTCTTTATTTGCTTACTGTTGAGGTGCCGATATATGATTGGGCTATTTGTAAATCACTTTCTTGTAGTTTTATTAAAGAAGGTATTTGCACGCACAAATCATGCTCAAAATTGTAGAAGAGGCGAGACATGGAATTATCGCTATTTAGCTTTATTTCGAGTATGAGTATTTTTTGTCTATTTTTGTTATAAAAACTTGTGTACTCAGTGTTGTCAAATGAAAAGATTACTTTTAATCCTTCAACATTTATTCCTTTAAATCTCTCTCTTTTTTTGGTTACATTTATCTGAGCTTTTATCTCTTTGCACTTTTTGTGCAGGTCTACGTTCAGTCCGCTAGGTCGCAGCTCACTTATTGCTTTTTCAATAAAATCAAGGTGTTTTTCTACGAAATCTTTTTTATCAATATATTTTGTGAAGGTGTCAGGCATATTACCAAGAAAAGCAATTCTCGGTGTGCTACTTGAATATCTAACTACCAATTCTGCTTCTTTGCCATCAAATCGGTTTATATTTATATTAATACCGTTTTTTGCAAAAAAGCCATCGGCGGTATCATAGTAGGTTTTTATAAGAGTATCCTTTGCAAACAAAGTAATTGAGAATCTGTTCAGAATTCCCATACGCATCATGACTTCTCTTTTAACTTGTTTTTCGTTTTGTACGAAAAATTTTGTTCCTATATAATTTGTTTTGCTTACCAATTCGCTCATAACATAATTATAATATATAAACTGTTTTTTTGCAAACAATTATAAACAACTCGTTGAACAGGAATCCCTTAGTGTTTTTGGTATAAAAGACAAGGTTATTGTCAATATTAAACAAAACGACAATAAACCATTTAGGGGGATAATATGGATTTTGAAAAAAGTATAACTAGGACGAATCTGGCTAGAGCTTTTGCAGGGGAATGTCAAGCGGGAGCAAGATATCAGTTTCTAGCTAAAAAGGCGGAGGGAGAAGGATTCAAATATATCTCAATTCTTATGAAAACTATTGCAAAGAATGAGATGAATCATGCTAAGGCATATTATGATTTGATAATTAATAACAGTAAAGAGCCTCCACAAAATATCGAGATAACAGGAGGGTTTCCTTTTGAAGATGGTACAGTGGAAGTTTGTTTAAAAGAGGCTATGGAAAATGAGGAAATGGAAGCAGATAGCATATATCCTTCTTTTGGAAAGATTGCTAAAGATGAGGGGTTCCTAGACGTTGCGAAAATGTTTGAAATGGTTAGCTCAGTGGAAACTTGCCATGCGTTATTGTTAAAACAATTATATGAAAAAATGAAGATGAAGAAACTCTATAAAAGTCCAGAAGCAATAAAATGGAAGTGTGGAGAGTGTGGGTACGAACGTACTGCGAAACAACCATGGAATATCTGTCCTCTATGTAAGAAACCACAAGGACACACTCAAATCCCGCTCGACATGGGGCAGTAACATATTTTTAGTATATTAGTAGTATTTTAAGCATGAAGAGATGATATTTTTAATCTCTTCATGTTTTTTCTTTGTGCAAGTTTACATGCAAAATCTATTGTATTTCTCGCCTGTATTCTATATACTATTATAGTAATAGCAGCATTATTAACTAAGAAAGAGAGGCTAACTTGAAAATAAAAACACGAATAAGTTTTATAGTTTTATTGCTTGTTTTTGCAATGGGTGCGCTGACGGGATGTGACACTTCCTCTATTTCAGGTAAAAATCTAGATGCTAACTCCTATAATATCTGGGTAGATTATTCCACGTTTGTATATCCAAGTGGACAAATCTATCAGAAATATGTTGTAGATGTAAATTACAAAAAGATACTGGAAGACGGTACGTCAGCAGAACAGCTCAATGTCTTGGTGCACAACATACTTAACTCTATAAAAGAGTTGCACCAAACCAGTTCGTTCGATGTTAGATATGATGAGGTAGAAGCGGAAGTTAAATCTTTGGATTGGGACGAAGAAAAGAAAAATGAGTTTTTGAATGGATTTAAATGTGAAACGCAAACGATTAATAAGTACTCGATAGTTTCTCAGCGGTATTTTGCTTCAAAAGAACATTACGATATGTTTTATGACATAGGCGGTTCATCTAACGTTGAAATTGAAGAAGGTGTCTTCTTTGATAGATATTTGATTTCCAGATATAACAGATTTTATTACGACTTTATTGCGCTACAAAATTTCTGGGGAATAAGTAAAGTGTATTTAACAGAGACGTATGCCTCAGCAGATACTGCCATTAAGAGTAATGCCTCGTTGACGGAGATTACTGGCGGAATTAAGATGCACCAGTGGGAGATCGTAAATATCAATCAAAAAGTAGAGTTTTATGACTTTATTCCAGTTACGTCCTCGTGGTATATTCTTGCTCTGGGATTAACCTTATTGTTTACGTTATTACTAGCAGTATTTTCTGTTACAAAATTTGATGACACTAGGATTACTGACAAGAGCAACAAGAAAAAGAGAAAAGATATCTTCGTGCCTTTAGACAAAGATGATTTCATATAACCGTCAAAAAAATGTGTTGTTTAGCAGGGAGAAGTGTGTTACAATGAAACTGCAGTACGATTATAGGTGAGAGATGGGTAGATATATCTTCGACAAAAGAGTAACGAAAAAAGCCTTAATAAAATACGGAATTATGTTTCTTGTTTCTTTCCCCCTGTTGCTTTGGATAAATTATATGTTGAGAGATCTCAGTAGTTGGGCAGTGATAGCGATCGATTTTGCTGTACTAGGAACAATCGTGATATGTGTAAACATGATAATTTATATAATCAGAAGAAACAAACAAGAGAAACCGGACATCAAGGTAATAAAGAAATAACCTATTTGGGGAGAAATAATGGATAAATTTAAAAAAGTAGAACAAAGAATATTGCCACACAGTGCAGAGGCTGAACAGAGTGTATTAGGTTGTGTTTTAATTGACCAAAATGCTGCTGTGAATATAGTATCTGACTTAAAGAAAATTGATTTTTACACAGAAGCTCATAGAATCATATTTGAATGTATGCAGACAGTTTATTTTGCTAATTTACCTATAGATTTTATTACGCTCATTGACGAACTAGAGAAGAAAAATATGCTAGATTCTGTCGGTGGCGCTGAGTATATTACTACTTTAACAAACGCTGTACCAAGCTCCAGCAACTATCAGCATTACATTGATATTGTTAAAAGAGGCAGTATATTACGCCAGCTTATTTCTGCGTCAAACGAGATTATCCAGAAATCTTTTAGTGGAATAGAAAAAGAAGATGCTCTTGCTTTCGCTGAAAAGATTATATTAGATATTTCCAACAAAGAGGATGTTAGTTCGCTAACACACATCAAAGAGAGTGTACATAACATCATAGACAAATTCCAGACTATCCAGAAAGACAAAACCAGTCTGAGAGGATTGCCGACAGGAATATATGGGTTAGATAAAATAACAAATGGTTTACAGAAATCTGACCTGATTCTGATTGCGGCACGACCAAGTTGTGGTAAGAGTAGTTTGGCTTTGAACATCGCAAATTACGCAGCTATTGAGGGAAAAAGAAAGGTAGCGGTATTCTCCTTAGAAATGCCTAAGACACAGTTGGCACAACGTTCGCTATGTAGTATAGCAATGGTGAGTATGGAAAAGGCTTTAAAGGGTGAGTTGGACATCAATGAGTGGAAGGCTCTCTGGGCAGCTAATGAGAAGATTGAGAAAAGTACTATGATGATAGATGACAGTTCATTGAACACTCCTTCACATATTCTGAGTAAGTGTAGAAGAATGAAGGCGGAGTCAGGACTGGATTTGGTTGTTATAGACTACCTGCAGCTTATGAGTGCGGGCGGAAGAGCTAAGGAAAACCGACAGCAAGAAATTAGTGAGATGTCTCGTTCTTTGAAAATTGTAGCAAAAGAATTAGACGTTCCTGTAATATTATTGTCACAGCTTTCTCGTGCAGTTGAGATGAGAAAAGACCATCGACCAATACTTTCAGATTTACGTGAAAGTGGTGCGATTGAGCAAGATGCTGATATTGTTATTTTTATCTATCGTTCAGATTTGTATAACGATGTAGAGGGAGAAAAGGGTATTGCTGAATTAATCATAGCAAAACATAGAAACGGACCTCTCGGAGTTGTTAAAACTAAATGGTTAGGTGAGTACACCACATTTGCTAATCTTACAAAAGATAGTGATGCTTTGAGTTTAGAAAAGACTGCCCCTAAAGAGAAAGGGGGATTACAGCCTTTGACTGAAGATGTTAGTGATGATTTATCAGATGTTTTTTAAAGACATGTAATTTTATATATTTAAACCCAGTATTGCACTGGGTTTTTTGTATTAAAAGAAGCTCTTGTTCACACAATAAAATATGGAACGTAATCTTAAGACTAGAAGTAAAATATTTTATGGTGTTGGGAATCTGGGATACAGTGCTATCAGTCAGACTATCACCAACTTTTTTATGTTTTTTGGTACGGGTGTGCTGGGAATGCCGGGTAGTTTAGTGGGAATAGCAGTAGGTATTAGCACATTATGGGATGGTATAACCGATCCAATGGTGGGGTTCATAAGTGACAACTACACTTTCAAGTTCTTGGGTAAACGCCGAGGCTATATGTTTGTCGCTACTTTTGGAATGGCTTTAGTTAACATCCTTATTTGGACTATTCCGGCAGATATTTCGATAGCTGGAAAGTTTATTTTGATGTTAACTTTCTTGTTGCTCATAGAAACTTTTAACACCTTATATGCTACTCCTTATGGGGCACTGGGCGCTGAACTTACTGATAATTATCATGAGAAGACAAGTGTGCAGGTGTACAAAACGGTCTTCTTTTTGGTGGGAATGATGATTCCTACCTTACTACTTTTTGTATTCCTGCCATCTACTGCCGAGTTTGAACAGGGTCAACTCAATCCGGTTGGATACAAAAATATAGCTTTAGTTACCAGTGCCATCTGTCTGATTTGCGGTATATTAAGTTCTATCTTTTCTGAGAAGAGGTTGCAACCCAAGAAGGGTGAGAAGCTTTTCCATGCTATCGATAAGAAGAAAAAAAGACGGTTAAAGAACATGTTCAAACAACTCTTCAAAAATATGAAAGAGTGTTTTTCTAATTCACAACAGAGGGTTGTTATCATAGGGTACTCTATAGCGTTAATTAGCGCAGCTGTATTGACGAGTGTGGGAATGCACTTTTTCACATACAGTCTGTTCTATTCCAGCGCTCAGATAACGGTGTTGCTGATGTGTTTGCTTTTGGGCACGATAGTTTCTCAGCCGTTGTGGTTTAATCTTAGTAAAAAGAAAGAAAAGAAGCCTGCACTGTTGCTGGCAATTCTTGTTGCAATAATGGGGACTTACTCCATTATGTTTGTTTTCTTGTTTAAAAACTTGCTAAATTCGTTTTCTTTTTATATAATACTAGTGTCTATCTTTATATGTGGTGTAGGCTCTGGAGCACTATACACGTTGCCGAACTCTATGTTCTGTGATGTCGTCGGAATCCAGAATGAAGAGCATAAAGATGATAAGACGGCATCATATTACGGGTACATGACACTAGCCTTCAATATTGCCAATGCACTAGCTTTGATGATTACAGGTTCTTTGCTAGATGCTATTGGGTTTAATTCATCGCTGAAAGTGCAGCCGTTAGATGTTCAAACAGGTATCGCTATCATATTGTTTGTTGGCGTTCTTGTTCCATTAATCTTATCTTATTACATTTTTAGTAGATACAAATTAACAAAAAAAGATGTCATGAAAAAGAGGAAACAGCAGCATGAAAAACCTAAAAAAGATAAAGGCGGATAACTTTATTGAAGACGCTATTATTACAGATATAACAAAGAAAAAATTAAAAAAGATTATAACCAGATTTCCGCCAGAACCAAACGGATATCCACACATAGGACACGTCAGAGCGATTATGACTGACTTCAACTGTGCGAAGAAATTTGGTGGTTACACAAATTTACGTATGGATGATACCAATCCGGAAAAAGAAAGCATGGAGTTTGTTGAACATATTAAGGACGATATTTTTTGGTTGGGATATAAGTGGAAAAATCTGTTTTATGCAAGTAGCTACTATGGTAAGTTGTATAAGTTTGCTCTACGCATAATTAAGAATGGCAAAGCGTATGTATGTGATTTATCTCCAGAAGAAATCTCACAGACGCGAGGCTCTTTTACGCAAGCAGGCACAGACAGTCCTTACAGAAACCGAACGATAGAAGAAAATCTGCGGCTCTTTAAAGAAATGAGAGCGGGGAAATACCCCGACGGTGCGAAAACGTTACGTGCGAAAATTGACATGGCTAGTCCTAACATGAACATGCGCGATCCTATAATGTACAGAATAACCCGTCATACTCATTTTAGAACAGCTAATAAGTGGTGTATTTATCCTATCTATGACTTTGCTCATCCGTTATCTGACGCTATTGAAGGAATAACACATTCTTTATGTAGCATGGAGTTTGAAGACCACAGACCGCTGTACGACTGGTTTCTACAGGAGGCCGGTTTCACAAATGTTAATCGTAGACCACGCCAGATAGAGTTCTCTAAATTACAGATAGAGGGGTCGATAATTGGCAAAAGATACGTGAAGCAGATGATAGAAAAGGGTTATGTAGACGGGTTTGACGACCCAAGACTACTCACTATAAAGGCTATGAGACGTCGTGGATACACTGCTGCAGGAATCAACGATTTTGTTAAGAGAACGGGTTTAGCGAAAGAAAACACGATGGCGGAGTTTCAATACTTAGAGCATTGTATAAGAGAGGATTTGAACAAAGTCGCTAAGCGTGCAATGGTTGTCCTAAAGCCTCTTAAGGTTGTTATAACAAACTATCCAGTTGGTCGAAGTGAGTTGATTGAGATAGATAACAATCCAAACAACAAGAGTGAAGGTAGCCATACTATCAAATTTGAAAGAGAGATATATATCGAGCAAGATGATTTTAGCGAGAATCCTCCACCTAAATATTTTAGGTTGGTTCCCGATGGTATTGTAAGACTCAAGGGTGCTTATATTATCCGCTGTGACAAAATCGTAAGAGACAACAAGGGGGATATTGAACACCTAGAATGTTCTTACATCGCTGAAAGCAAGAGCGGTAATGACATAAGCGGACTGAGGGCGAAAGGAACTATTCACTGGGTTAATGTCAATGATTGCATTGACTTAACTGTGAGAAACTTTAAACCTATCATGAAAGAAGGAGCGGAATTCAAGGGGGACATTGAAGAAGTGTTTAACCATGATAGTTCTTCAGTGATTGAAGGGGCAAAAGGGGAAATGTATTTGACGCAGATTCCTATCGGCAAGCAGATGCAGTTTATGAGAAACGGATATTATATTCAGGACATTAATTTCCCTGATAAAAACATATATCTAAACACTGCTGATTTAAAAGATTCATACAAGCCAAAAGGTTAGAATACAGGGGATAAAATGAAGAAAAATTTTACAGCAAAACAACTGAGAGAAATGTGGTTGAAGTTTTATGAAGACAAAGGTCATACAATTATTCCTTCTGCGTCTGTTATACCAGAAAATGACCCTAGTGTTTTGTTCACGACTGCCGGAATGCACCCGTTAGTGCCATATCTTCTGGGGGAGAAACACCCTGCTGGAAAAAGGTTATGTAACGTACAAAAGTGTATTCGTACAGGCGATATAGATGAGGTGGGAGACAAATCCCACTTAACGTTTTTTGAGATGATGGGAAACTGGAGTTTAGGTGACTATTTCAAGAAAGATAAAGTGGCATGGAGCTATGAGTTTTTAACCAAATGTTTGGGATTGCAGACGCACGAGTTTGTGGTTACTTGTTTTGCGGGTGATGAAAATGCTCCGAGAGATACCGAAACTGCTGCGTTGTGGGAGAGCCATGGTGTGCCTAAAGACAGAATCTTTTTCTTGCCTAAAGAAGATAACTGGTGGGAGATAAACAGGGGTCCGTGCGGACCTGATTCCGAAATGTTCATAGACAATGGCAAGGATAAATGTTCACCGAAGTGTAATCCATCGTGTAATTGTGGTAAGTATGTAGAGATCGGTAATGACGTGTACATGCAGTACAATAAAATCGGAGACACGGAATACATACCGGCAAAGCAGAAAAACGTTGATACAGGCTTTGGATTGGAAAGAAACTTAATCATACTAAATGGTGCTAATAGTATTTTTGCTACAGCATCATTTGAAGACGCGCTAAAGAAGTTAGAGCAATTATCTGGTAAAAAGTATAATGATGAGGGAGACGAACATACTCGATCATTTAGAGTGGTTGCTGACCATATTCGTACTGCTGTGGCTATAATCGGTGACGAGAAAGGTATTGCACCATCAAATACGGGTGCGGGATATGTGTTAAGAAGATTAATAAGAAAGTCTATTCGTCATTGCATGAAACTGGGAATAGAGAAAGGAAAACTTGGTGAGTTGGCACGTATTTACTGTAATTATTTTAAAGATGTTTATCCTGAATTTAAAAGAAACGAAGCTAAAATAATTACTGAACTGAATAACGAAGAAGAGAAATTTCTCAAGACTGTAGCGGCGGGTGAAAAAGAGTTTGAAAAGGTTGTTAATGGGCTAGAGCGTAAAAACGAGTTTATGAGAAAGAGTAATCCTAAATATAAAGAAGAAAAAGAAATAAACGGAAAAATGGCTTTTAGGTTGTATGATACCTTTGGATTTCCAGTTGAGCTGACAGAAGAGATGGCTAAAGAGCGTGGTTACACCGTAGACATGCAGGGTTATGAAAAAGCTGCCAGAGAACACCAAGAGCTCGCTAGAACGACGTCTGCGGGACAGTTCAAGGGCGGATTGGCGGCTGATGGTGGTGAGAACACTGTGCGCTTACATACTGCTACACACTTGTTACAGGCGGCACTACAGAAAATAGTTTCCCCCGACATTCATCAAAGGGGAAGCAACATTACTTCTGAGCGTTTACGTTTCGACTTTAACTGTGACCATAAACTTACTCCTGAAGAGCTGAAAAAGGTTGAGGATTATGTTAATGACATTATCCAAAAGGATGTTCCAGTTGTGTGTCAGGAGATGTCGTTGGAGGAAGCGAAGAAGAGCGGGGCAATGGGTATTTTCGAAAGCAAGTACGGCGATAGGGTTAAAGTTTATCGAGCGGGGGAGTTTAGTCAAGAGATTTGTGGCGGACCTCATGTGAAAAGTACAGGGGAGATTGGTTCTTTTAAAATCATAAAAGAAGAAGCCTCTTCCAGTGGAGTACGCCGTATTAAGGCAATAGTTGGGTAGTAAATAAAAGCAGTTGTCATAGATAACTGCTTTTTGTTTGAGCGACTCTGTTATCAAAATACTTGATTTGCCACTTAAGATACTATATAATAAATAATATAAAGAGTGGGCAAAGTAAACCGTTGGAGGGATGCTATGAAACTATTTAAAGGAGTTATGCTTTATACGCTTATTTTAATAGGTGTTTTGTGCGTAGTTGGGGCATTGCTTTTTGGAGCTATGTTCTTAATTCCTAGTTTTAGACCTTTTGGGTTTGGCGCTCTTAATCTCAACAAATCTGTAATCTCCTGGGATTATACTGAAAAACTATACATAGAAAATGCTACTGGGGGCGCTCCAACAGATTATACAACAG
This sequence comes from uncultured Lachnospiraceae bacterium, assembly GCA_964368425.1. Taxonomy (GTDB): domain Bacteria; phylum Bacillota; class Clostridia; order Christensenellales; family UBA1242; genus CAYJAP01. The sequence continues at coordinate 12,448 of CAYJAP010000016.1, forward strand.
GTTCTACATCTATCCACGATGGTACTAGTAGAAAGGTTTACGATTTATATATAGATGCTGGCGGTTACGCTGTTACGGTGTTAATAAATGCTGACTTAAACAATATGGTCCGTGCTGGTACAGTGGATAAAGTATTTGGTTTGTACAGAGGAAATGAGTCAGTTTCAGTAGAAACTTTTGTAGATATACAAGAGAATGTTGCTGGTGGTGTGATAAATGTAAAGGTTAACACCCCAGAGTTTAGTTGGCTGAGGTATAAGGGCAGCGTGTTGTACGTAGAGATCCCTAAAGATTATAGCTACAATTTAAACATAAAAACAACGAGTGGAGATGTTGTTCTGCAAGGACGCGACGAGGCTCCTCTGTTCGTACATAATTTATCTGTGGAGACAGGAAGCGGCGGATTAAATGCGGCTAAACTTGCTAAGTTATCTGACGAGAAAATAGAAAACGCTAGGTTGGCGGCTATAAACCTAAAAACAATCAGTGGTACATTCGACTTATCTGGAATAGATACAGTTTCTATACAGCCTGAAAATGGTGTTATGGCAGCTACAGTTCTAGATTCAGATAGAGGGAATTTCTTGTTCAATACGTTGAGCTGCGGACCTTTGGTTATTATGGGGGACAACGTTCGTATTGATGCCAAAGTTATTAAAACCAACGGCAATGATTTAACTTACCGTGCTCCTAACGGATACTTTACAATAGAGACCTTAGATACTACCAGCGTGAGCAATCCGTCAACTGGTGCGCTTGTCACTATCGTTACGAACAACACGGAAATCTCCCTAGGTACACTTATAGGGGAATCAATAATTTCTACCACTTACGGAAATATTACAATCAATACAAAGTTAAAGGGTAGTGCTAAGATAAACTCCACTCACGGAGACATCTCAGTCGCTTTAGCCGAAGGTAGAGAGAACGGAGTGAGCCTCTCCAGTAGGTACGGTAGCATATACGTGAGATACGAGGGCAACGCTTCAATATCTAACATAAATGGCTCAGTTACAGCCGACTTCGTCGCTGGTAAAGAGAAGATTGGTAATTTCACTATCCTTGATGTTGCAAAAGGTAGTGTTACTTTGCTGAATCAGATAAACGATTTAACTGTCATCGCTCGCCAGAGTGCAAACGTAACTATCAACTTCAATAAGTTGTACGTTCAAAATGCTGGTAGCTCAGACATTGTTGGTGGTAAGTATAAGATAACAACTCAGGGAAGTAGTTCAGTGCAGGCAAACATTCCTCTAGCTGGGTACAACTTAGACATCTATCCAGAAGGTTCCACGAACGAGCAGCGGGCAAAGAACAATATCCCGAGCAACTTATTCGCTGGTCAAAGTAAGATTGAAAAAGACGAAACATATACTCGAGATATAAACTCACTGGCGCTTGCGAAGATGAACATTTGCGCTTTATCCGGTACTGTATCCTTGAACTCATATAACAAAGATAATTTACTCAGCGATGCCGATAGATGGTTCCAGTTGAATATTTACAAGGCGAAAAAAGCAGAGAAGGGTTATGACTCAGACGGACTGATTAAGGGGCTGGAGTATTACAGAAGTGAGTACTACGATTATCAAAAAGGAACTAATTTAATATACAGTGGTTCCGGCAATTCTTTGACTTACAGTATGAGTGTTGCTTCGTCTGAAATTCTGACAGATGGAGATAACCGTATTGTACTTATCAACTGGGTGAGCAACGAAAAGTCCGTTAGTTATTTCACACAAAGTAATGGCGGCACGTACAAAAAAGTTGACAACGACTTTGTTGCAATCGCTATAAACGAAGAGGTTGATGCAGCTGATAGGTATGCTCTCGCTAAGTACGACACTGGCAAACTATTTGAGGTTGCTCTTCAAGATAACAAAGCAAACTTCTATCTGATGAGCTCTGGAACATTAATCAAAGTTGTCATAACGTTTAGTAT
>CAYJAP010000017.1:0-13537 GCA_964368425.1 uncultured Lachnospiraceae bacterium
AACGCATGCAGCGTCTGAATAATGTACATTGTAGCACAAAACCACGTAAAAAAACAAGAATAGTTTATTATTTTTAAAACTATTCTCACTTTTTTATAAAGTGTTGTTATCCGTCTGTCACACAATCTTTATCTCTCATCTTCTTAATCAATTTTCTAAAATCAAATTTTTTCTTTAACTCTTTAATATCATATAAATCCTCTGCGGTTGCATTACCAACCATGACAGACCACACAATATCCGTATCAAAGATCTTCTTTATCATGCTATTAACTTCTTTCTTACCGATATCTTTTCTTACCTTATCCCAATCTTTTTTAGCTATGTATCTCCCGTATTCGGTATAATAAAATAATAAGTTGTTAGCAATCGCTGAATGTAAAGTAATTTCTCTATCTTCAGAAAGTTTTTCTCTACACTTTATGTCATCAATCTCTTTTTGAGAAACTCCATTTATTATTAAATCACGGACAATCTCGGCATAAACGTCGACACAACGCTTTATATTCTGTTTTGTTATATTTGCATACAATGAAAAGAAACCGTCATTTTTGTCCTGCAATCTTACACAACTCGCACTATATACTAACGCCTCATCTTCTCTTAATTTGTTCCATATACGCCCACCCATACCATTAAAAATTTGCATTACATAGGATGACACACAGGCATCCTTTATTGTCCGTGGCTGTAGAATAGGCTTAGAAATTGTAAATACACACTTCTTCGTTTCTTTATTCTCTATGATAACTTTACTTTTACCATTAAATATTAATTCTTTTTTCTCATAATTGACCTTTGAATTATTTAGCTTAGAAATAAAATACCTGTTTATACTCTTTTTAAATTTGTAGAACGTCATAGGCCCTGTGGCATAAATGACAAAGTTTTTTGGTACTAAAAACTTATCTCTATACGCTACAAAATCTTCTGTCTTTAATTTCTTTAGCTTAGACATATCCCCAAGAGGATCAATGAAATATGGATACGACCAAGCAGTTTGTAAAGAAATTATATTAGCAACTAGTCTGTGGTTATCTTGCGACATAGCCCACTCTTGCTCAATTACCTTAAACTCTTTATCTATTTCCTCTTGCGGAAATGTAGAGTTGAATAGCAAGTCTGACACCAACTCACATGCTTCATTCAACATCTTATTACTTTGATAAAAATCCATTAACACATATTTATAACTTGTTCTTGCATTTAACCCCGGAACGACGGTTCTTATCTCTTCCTTAATTTGTTGTACGTTTCTTTTCTCAGTGCCTTTAAATAACATATGCTCAAAGAAATGTGCAATTCCCGGTTTATCTTCGTCAAACATAGCGCCAGTATCAATTCCTACCAGTATCTTACTTGCGTTATTAATTTTAACTCTTTTGTAGTGTAACCTTGCACCATTCTCAAAAACATACTTTTGTACTTTCATATATTCCTCTCTCGTTATTATGTTAATGATAACATAAAAGATTGCCCATCTCAACGGGAAAAATGAGTATAATTACAAATTATAAAGTTTTGGTACATCTGGCTATACTAACGAATGAACTAACTGCAACGTTTCAACATGATCTATTCCCCACTGAGAAAGTTTGCTAACTGTTGCAGGATTGTTGCTATTTATCATCTGGTTCAATAATAGCCAAAGCAAAATAAACTCACTGTTGGTGAAGTCATTGCAACAGCGGTTAAAACTTCCTCCCCAATGAGGGCGGCGTGGATTAACAGCTAAGTTGCTTATACCCGCCAATAAATTTATCTGCTCTTTATACTTTGTCACACTTTCCTGTATCTTAGGTTTTATCTTGTTAATTGCGTTTATCTGGTTGGAAAACTTCAATAATTCTTCTAAAAAAGATAACCCGAGCTCTATCGCCTCTTTGATCTTTTTTGCGTCATTCCAGTCTATATCTGACAGAATATTGTTGCTGCGGACGTTCTTTTCATCTTCCACAGAAACCGTATGTATTTTCTCCTTAAAAGCCGCTGCAACTTTATTAATAGTGTTATCGCTCAAATCAGCGTCATCATTATATCTCATAACCCCTCCCCTTTTATATATGTAAAGAGCGTGATGTTTGCTTACTCTATGGTATGCTGATACACCATATTTTATATATATTAATGGAACATTCTCCGCGCAAAAACTCATAAAAAGAAATATTTACACCAGTATTAGGAAATAAAAAATCAGGCCGATAAACCTGATTAAATAATTAATATAACAACTGTGGATAATCATCTTTCTAAATACTACCAATCAACCTTACAACGGTCTCCTGTCACTAATCGCCCTGCTCAACGTAACTTCATCGGCGTACTGTAAGTCGCTGCCCATCTGTATGCCCTGAGCCAGACGTGTTACTTTCACACCTAAAGGTTTGAGTATCTTAGCTATATAGCAAGCAGTAGCTTCACCCTCTACATCGGGATTAGTCGCCATGATTACCTCTTTTGTATCTCCTTGATTTACACGCAAAACCAATTCTTTTATCCTAATATCGTTTGGACCTTTGCCCTCCAGCGGACTGATTGCTCCGTGCAACACGTGATACAATCCGTTATAACTCTTGGATTTTTCAATCGCTATAACGTCTTTCGGTTCTTTTACTACACAAATAGTGTCGCTCTCTCTTTGCAAACAAATATCGCACTTGTCGTTCTCAGTAAAATTTCCGCAAACTTCGCAAAAACGCACTTTCTTCTTAGCCTCAAGCATGCTTTTACTAAAGAACTGAACGTCGTCTATTGGCAAGTTTATAACACTATACGCGTATCTTTCTGCCGTCTTTTTACCCACCCCCGGTAAAAGAGTGAACGCATTTATTAACTTATCTAAATTATTTTGTTCTGCCATTTTACATTCCTAATGGATTATTAGGTTTCAACTCCTTTTCCAATTCTTCTGCTTTCGCTAACGCCTCGTTAACACAAGCCACTATCATATCCTCTAACATCTCTACGTCGTCAGGATCAACCGCTTCAGGCTTTATTTTAATCGCCAATAGCTTCTTCTTTCCACTAACTTCCGCACTCACCATGCCGCCACCACTTGTAGCAATAAAATTAGAATTCTCTAACTGCTCTTCCGCTTTCTTTGACTGCTCTGCCATTTGTTCCTGCATTTTCTGAGCCTGTTTCATCAACTGTTGCATATTCGCTCCTCCGAATCCACCAAAACCACCTTTAAACATACTATCCTCCTACTCCACTATAAGTATATCTTTAAATTTATTCTTTAAAACATCTAGGACTTGTTTATCCTTATCTTCTTTTGCTTGAAATAATACGTTGAACTTTAACTGTCTATTTATTTCTTTAAGCAATGCATTTATCGTCACAATATTCTCAACCTTATTCAAGGTGTTAAACTCCAATTCATTTGTTGTATATACTGTAAATACATTTTCAATAAGTTCATAAGACTGCAACTTTCCCATAATGACTTGTAACATCGTTTCTTCGTGCTCTCTCAAGGCTATAGATAACTTCCCTAACACTTGTTTGGCGCTGAGGTTCAGAGCCTTCATGTCGGCAATATCTTCTTCAGAGAAAACGCTTTCTACTCTCGCTACAGCTATGTCTTTAACTACAGGTTTTGCAGACAGTTTTGCCACCTCTGCTTCTAACTGAAAGATTTTATCAGCTAACTGATCATGACCGCTTACACATAGATTTAACAAAGTCACTTCTAATAATAGTCGTGGATTGATTGCGTATTTAAACTCTTGTTCAAGGGCAGTCAACTGATTTAACGCTTGCATGATATTTTGTATAGTAGTTTTATCTGCCAAAGACTTCAATTTCTGCAAAATATCTTTCGGATATTTCAGTATTTCAGAATAGTTGGAAGTTGTTTTAACCACAGCCAAATCTCTGAAATAGCCCGACAAATCAGTCGCAAATTGATTGATGTTCTTCCCACTGTTACTCAACGTATCGACAGTATCCAGAATGTTACTCTCGTTTCTATCTACTACAGCTAGAGCCATATTATACAGCACCTCTCTGCTCGTAGCACCCACTCCCTGTAACACCGCTTCGTATGTGACGTTTCTATTACTGTACGCCACACACATATCAGCTATAGACAGAGCATCACGTACACTACCTTCGCCTAATTTAGCAATCTCGGCAACCGCCTCTTTCTCATATGCGATCTTTTCACCATCAAATATCTTGGCAACTAATTTTTCTAAATCAGATATTGAAACCAATTTAAAATCAAATCTCATACATCGGGATAAAATGGTTGCAGGAAGTTTATGTACCTCCGTCGTAGCTAAGATAAACACAACAAATTTAGGGGGCTCTTCTAATGTCTTCAATAACGCGTTGAAAGCACTATCTGTCAGCATGTGAACCTCGTCTATGATATACACCTTGTACCGTCCATTTACTGGAGGATACTTCACTTTCTCTCTCAAATCACGGATGTTTTCTACGCCGTTATTACTAGCAGCATCTATTTCGATAACGTCGATGTTAGCCTGATTAGATAAAATTTTACACGTTTCGCATTTCTCACAGGGAGAACCGTTAACTGGTTTCTCACAGTTGATAGCACGAGCAAAGATTTTAGCAATAGAGGTCTTTCCTATCCCTCTAGTACCGTTGAAAAGGTACGCGTGAGATATCGAGTCGTTCTTTAACTGGTTGATAAGCGAGGTCGTGATATGTTCCTGTCCTACTACTGCGTCAAAGGTTCTAGGCCTGTATTTTCTGTATAGCGCTAAATAACTCATTCCCCCTCCTACTTTCTCAAAAATTTCAATTTATTTTTTATCCTACTTAAAGCATTATCTATACTTTTTGGAGTTTTGTCCAGCATTTTTGATATGTCTATGTAGGTATATCCATCTAAATACAGTTCCAACACCCTCCATTCAAAACTACTTAAATTCTTTTTTATACTGTCAATTATATCTGAAGTGTTCTCATCGGATATAATTTTACTCTCCGGCGTCTCATTATTGCTAATAATAGAGAATAACATTTTTTCTCTCTCAGTAGAATCTAGTTCATGCGACGAACTCCCAAATACGGCGTCGTTCAAAGGAGCATTCTTGTTATTTGCAGATTTCTTGATTGCGGTTAGAATTTGTCGCTCAATACACATTCTGGCAAACAGGATAAACGGAATATTCTTTTCATGTATAAATCCGATAATCGCTTTATACAACCCAATCATTCCCTCTTGCGCAATGTCCGATAACTCTCCACCCTGAAGGAAATATTTACGGGATATCTGTGTTACTAGATATTTATATTTTATTAATAATTGCTCTGTCGCAGATTCATCGCCTTTTTGGGCTTTCATTATCAACTCTAAATCTTGCACCTTCTTCCTCCCAACTTATCTCTGTTTTGACACTTCCCATAGCACGATACCCGTCGCCACACTGGCATTCAAGGAATTAACTTTTCCTTTCATCGGAATTGTGACTACGCCGTCACACACTTTTCTGGTTAACGTACTGACTCCTTTTCCCTCACTTCCTATGACTATACCAACCTTTCCTGTCAACTTACTCTGAGCCAAGTTCTCTCCACCTAACTCACAAGCGTATATCCATATACCTTTGCTTTTTAGCATTTCTATTTCTTGATTGATGTTCGTTACTCTGGCGATTTTCATGTGGTTTATAGCACCAGCACTAACCCGTATTACTGTTTCATTTACAGAACAAGCTCTGTTTTTACCTATGATTATACCGTGTACTCCTAGACACTCGCAAACACGGATTATACTTCCGAAATTGTGTGGGTCTTCAATACCATCCAATATCACTATAAAAACATCTTCGCCCTTTCTTTCTGCTTCTGCGATAATATCCAATGTATCACAATATACAAACTCCGACGTTGTTGCAATTACTCCCTGATGTCTATGTGTAACACTCTCTCTGTTTAACACATCTGTTGGAACTGTCTGCACTCTCACACCTGAAGACAATGCTAGCTTTTCTATCTGAAGAAGAACACTATCTTTGTTTTGTTGCATCAGTATCTTATCTATCGGCTTGGACGATGTTAGCAGTTCCCTAACTGCATTTCTACCCTCTACTTTCATTCACAGCCTCCATGCACAACGACATTATCTCCTGCAGCCTCTCCTGTTCATCTGACAAATACAAATAGCCAATAACCGCTTCTAATCCAGTAGCTTTTTTATACTCGGATAAAGTGGAATTCTTAGCAACACTCGTAGTTTTATAGTTCCTTGCGCGCTTAAAGATTGATACTTCCTCGGCAGTCAGTATAGGTATAACTTTCTGTGTAGCAATACTTTGTCCCACTGCGCTAACAAACTTGTTTGCTTCAGCATGTAAAAAATTACTTTTATTCTTAGGCAGCTTTAACATCTCCGTCCGTATGAACAAAGAATAAACCCCGTCGCCTATGAAAGCTAGAACCTGTGGGTTTAACTGTTGTATTTCTGTCGTAGATAAGTTAATATTACTCTTCATTTGCCCTCTATTTTGGATGTGAATTATGGATATAAAAAACACCCTCATTCATGATTTAGTATATCACAAAAGGGTGTCTTTAACAAATATAATGTTAGTTATTTTGAATATTAAAACAAGCGAAAATACCGCACATTATAGCGTAAGCAACTTGTTCTTGGTACTCATCTGTAATCAACAAAGCTTCTTCTGCTGGATTGGAGAGATATCCACATTCCACCAGCACTGAAGGATATGCAGTAGAATTCAGCATGTAATAATCTCCAGCATTGGCGAAAGAACGAGCATTGTCTCCCAGTTTCCTAATTAACTGCTTTTGGATAGTATCTGCAACTAGCTTGCCAAACTCATTATCTTGTTGAAAGAACGCCTGTGCGCCGTACTCACTGTACACGGGAAAACTGTTCATGTGTATGCTCACAACTAAGTTCGGCGAAGCTTTCTCGATAATCTTCTTGCGAACCTCCATGTCTTCTATTTTCTGATTCTTAGAACCCACCTTGTACAGTCCCTGCGTATCTTTTCTGGTTAACACGACATCAAATCCAACGTTGGTAAGATATCTCTCCAGCTTTTTCACAATAGCTAGGTTTAAATCGCTTTCCTTCATACCAGTGTTAACTCCCACACTGCCGCCATCCATTCCGCCGTGTCCAGCATCTAAAACAATTGTGAACCCGACTTTTTTGACAGAATTAGCCTTGACTATAGCGTAAGCAGAAACTCCAATAGGTATAGCCACACCTATCAACAATATAAGCAAAAACACAATGACAGAACGCAGTTTAAAAGAAAAAAACATACATCTCCCCTAACTCTCTTTGATGTATGTTATTCTGGATATTTTCAATTTATGACTTGTACATTAACGAATGTCGTTTTTTAAATGGATTCCACTCTCTACAGATAAATCCATAAAGGCTAGGTTTTGTCCAGATCTAATACTGTTGTATGCCTCTGCTCCTATCATTGCCGCGTTATCCGTGCATAACTTCAGTGGCGGATAATACAGATCTATCTTCTCCATCTTGCATCTCTCATCAAGCTGCTCTCTAAGATAACTGTTAGCACTCACGCCCCCAGCTAACACAAGAGTGTTGAGCTTGAATTTTTTGCAAGCCCTGATACTTTTCTCAATCAACTCGCCTATAGCCTCTACCTGAAAACTAGCACAAACATCTTCTACACAAATCTCTTGGTTCTTCTGCTTGGCTGTATTAATATAGTTTATAACCGCTGTCTTTAGCCCACTATAACTAAAACTAAAATTATTTTTTGCAACAGGTTTCTTTATAAAAGATATGCTCTTCTTCCCCCGCTTAGCAGTACTATCAACTATAGGTCCTCCGGGATATCCTAAACCTAATACTTTAGCAACCTTATCATAAGCTTCTCCCACAGCGTCATCGGTAGTGCTTCCTATCAACTCGTATTGGGAATAATCATTAACCTTTAACAACGCAGTATGTCCACCACTAACCACTAAACAAATGTACGGCGGTCGCAAGTCCTTGTGCTGGATATAGTTGGCACTGATATGCCCATGTATGTGGTTCACTTTTATTAGCGGAATCTCCAGTGCATATGCCAAAGCCTTTGCAAAACTTACTCCCACTAGTAACGCACCCATCAGCCCCGCTCCATAAGTTACTGCAATAGCGTCTACCCGCTGCAAACTAATCTCCGCCTTCTCCAAACACTCACGTAAAACACCGTTTATAGCCAGTAAATGATTGCGGCTAGCCACCTCAGGTACAACGCCACCGAACTTTTTATGTATGTCTATCTGACTGGAAATAATATTACTAAGCACCTCTGTCCCGTTTTTAACGATGGAAATACTCGTCTCATCGCAAGAAGACTCAATGGCAAGGATATAGATGTCCTTTGCCATATTTTTTCTTAAGTTATCAAATTTTTCTTTTGCAATTTCTTTATACATTACTACACACTCTTTTTCAAATAATCTAATATAAACCCTTTTATATCACCGTCCATGACGCCCGAAACATCCGACGTCTCATAATTAGTTCGATGATCCTTCACCATAGTGTACGGACAGAACACGTACGAGCGAATCTGACTTCCCCACTCAATCTTTTTCAAACTTCCCTTTATTTCAGAGATTTTAGATAACTCCTCTTCCTCTCGTCTTGCAACCAACTTACTCTGCAACATAGACATCGCCGTCTCGCGGTTTTGTATCTGAGAACGCTCTGTCTGACAGGTTACAACAATACCCGTCGGAAGATGGGTGATACGTATAGCACTGTCGGTAGTATTTACATGTTGGCCGCCTGCACCCGAGCTACGGAAAGTGTCCACCCTGATGTCTTCTGGCTTAATAGTTATATCCTTGACTTCGTCAACTTGAGGAATACACTCCACACTCGCAAAACTGGTATGACGCCTCTTGTTGGAATCAAAAGGAGAGATTCTAACAAGACGATGTATGCCTTTCTCTGATTTCAAGTATCCGTATGCTCTCTCACCCTCTACGAGAAACGATACGCTCTTGATCCCTGCCTCATCCCCAGCAAGATAATCCAACACCTTTACTTTATATCCCTCTCGCTCACAAAAACGAGTGTACATTCTGTACAACATCTCCACCCAGTCCTGAGCCTCTGTGCCACCTGCACCTGAGTGCAAGCTTATTATAGCGTTGTTTTCATCATATCTACCACTTAATAGATTCTCTACCATCATACTCTCTATAGTGGCTTCCAAATCTTTAATAGCAGAATTTATATCTTTAATATACTGTTCTTCGCCCTCTAATTGAGCCAACTCAATTAGCAGCTTAATATCTCCCAAAGAAGCGTCTAAATTACTTATTCTACCTAATTTTTTTACTACAGCACTCTCCTGCTTATTTATATCTTTTGCGTGTTTTATATCTTCCCAAAACCCATCTTTAGTCTGTATAACCTTTATTCGTACTAACTTTTCGTTAAGCGACTTCGGGTCAAAGATACTCCTTAATGGAGGCTATCTTTTGCGTTAACTCTGCAATTTTTTGTATCTGTGAATCTAACATATCTCTCCTAAAATAGACACGGAAAAAAGCACTCTACTGTTTACACCTATTTTTTAAACAGTTTCGTAATTTCCGCACTTAGATTTTTCATCATTTCATATATGGCATGAATAAATACCGACATATCCTTCTCCTCAACAATCACTAAAACAACTTTTTAAATTCGTTTTCGATTGCCTTTGCCATTATTTGGATAAACTTAGTAAAAATTCCCATATCTACCCCTTACTGTTTACCACAACAGTTTTTATATTTTCTCCCACTTCCACATGGGCAAGGATCGTTTCTTCCAACAACTTTATCTTTTTTCGCGTTACTTCCGTTACTTTTATTATCTACCATAACAATTTTCTTATTCTCTTGTGGGATAGGCTGAGGTTTTTTCACATCAGTACGAATATTCATTAGTATACGAGCGATATCCTCTCTGATACGGTTAATCATACTGTCGAACATCTCAAAGCCTTCTTGCTTGTAAACAACTACCGGATCATGCTGCCCGTATTGACGTAGAGAAATTTCGTTTCGTAGGATTGTCATGTCGTCAATCTGGTTCATCCAGTGGTTATCCACCACCTTTAACATAACATCTCGCTCTACAGCCAGCGGATCGATTCCTAAAGCCTTTATCTCTGAGCTCTTACTATCGTAAATTGCAATCGCCTTTTGTGCCACCGCATCGCTCAACTCTTCTCTCTCCAAATCTTCTACAAGCTCTGCCGTCACAAACTTAGTTTCGAACGGTAATACTTTACCATCTAAAGCGTTGTTAAGAGCATCTAAATCCCATAAATCGTACGTCTTACTCTCGTCAATGTTACTGTAAACAATATCCTTAGCGTACTCGTTAATCATGTCCACAACCTCGCCGTGAACATCTGTACCATCTAGCACCTTGTTTCTTTCGCCATAGATAATCGTACGTTGTTTATTCAATACATCGTCATAAACTAACGTCGCATGTCGAGCACTGAAGTTGTATCCCTCAATACGTTTTTGTGCCCTTTCAATCTGTTTAGTAAGCATCTTTATCTGGAAAGCGGTATCAGAATCTATACGGAAGAAATTCATGATAGACTTCATCCTGTCACCGCCGAAACGTCGAACTAAATCATCTTCCATACTCACGAAGAACACGCTGCTACCAGGATCTCCCTGACGCCCAGCACGTCCACGCAACTGGTTATCAATACGTCTAGACTCATGACGCTCTGTGCCTATAACATGTAGCCCGCCCAGCTCTATAACTTTCTGCTTGTCCGCATCAGTCATCGCCTTGAACTTAGCCAAAAACTCCTGATATTTTGTACGCGCCTCTTTTAACTCTTTGTTATTGGTGTCCACAAAACTTGTACAGAAATCTATCTGTACATCTGTATAACCTAAATCTCTAAGTCTTTGTTTAGCCATAAACTCAGGGTTTCCACCTAACAAAATATCTGTACCACGACCCGCCATGTTAGTAGCGATCGTAACCTGCCCAAGCTGTCCAGCCTGTGCAATTATCTCACTTTCCTGTTGGTGATTCTTAGCGTTTAACACCTTATGCATCACCTTTTCACGACGCAATAAAGCGCTTAACTGCTCACTCTTCTCTATAGTAAGAGTACCGACAAGAATCGGTCTTCCCTGCCCGTGAATATCCATTATCTCTTTAACAACGTTTCGTAATTTACCTTCTTCGGTTGTATAAATGACGTCAGCATAATCGTTTCTTATCATATCTTTGTTAGTTGGAATGGTCACAACGTCAAGGTTATATATCTGATTAAACTCATTTTCTTCTGTCTTAGCAGTACCCGTCATACCACTAATCTTTTTATATAAACGGAAGTAGTTCTGGAAAGTGATGGTAGCCAAGGTCTTGTTCTCATCCTTGATTTCCACACCCTCTTTCGCCTCAATAGCCTGATGCAAACCGTTCGAATACTGTCTTCCCTCCATCAACCGACCGGTGAACTCGTCGACTATAACGATCTTCCCGTCTTTAATGATGTAGTTATTATCTATCTTCATGATATGCTGTGCCTGTAAAGCATTACGTATCAAGTGGTTAATCTGAAGATTGTCGGCGTCACCCAAGTTGTCTATGCCAAAGAACTTCTCCGCTTTCTCTATACCAACATCACTTAAACGGATAGCTTTTTCCTTAGCATCAATCTCGTAGTCCAAACTAAGCGAGGATACAACGTCCAGCGCCTTGTTGAACAAATCATCTTCCACAAGAGACTCTATCTCAACGTCCTTTCTCCTGTCTCTCTTTTTTGCATACTTTGTGTATAGAGCAAGCTCAACACATCGTTTTATATCCTTATGCTTACTGTCTTGCAAATTCCCAATCTGGAACGCTCGCTCAATTTTGTACTCACCCGACTTCGTCAAATCTACAAAATTTGTATCCTCATCGACAGTGTAGTCAACTATCAAGCTCTTAGCAAACTTACTGGCCTTGGTGTAAATATCACTACTCTTCATACCCAAACCACTGATAATAAGAGGCGTTCTCGCCTCATCGATTAAGATACTATCCACCTCGTCGACAATAGCAAAATTGTAGCCTCTGCTCACCCTGTCTTCTTTCCTAATAGCCATGTTATCACGCAGATAATCAAATCCTAGCTCGTTGTTCGTGCTGTAAGTTATATCGCACTCGTACGCCTTCCTCTTTTCATCGGGCGACATCTTACTTAAAGACACTCCTACTGTTAAACCTAAGAACTTGAATATCTTGCCCATCCACTCAGCGTCACGAGCCGTCAAATATTCATTGACCGTAACAATATGTACACCCTTCTCTTCTAAAGCAACCAAATACGCAGGCAACGTCTCAACTAATGTTTTACCTTCACCAGTACGCATCTCCGCGATTCGCCCCTGAAACAGAGCAATACCGCCCAACAACTGAACGTGGTAATGACGCAACCCAATAACTCTCTCACTAGCCTCACGCACGCACGCAAAAGCATCCGGTAAAAGCTGTAGTAATGTTTCGCCGTTAGCCAATCTCTCCTTTAATATCTTTGTAGTTTCTTTTAGCTGCGCGTCTGTCTTACTCTTGTACTCATCAGCCTTATCTTCAATTTTCTGAGCAATCTTTTCTAGTTTGGCAATACTGCGAGTATTATCGGATTTAAACAACATTTTTAGTAGCCCCATCATCTCTCCTCAATGGTTAATAAATTACATGTACCAAGCACACATAAAATAATGCAAAATTAAGATTTTACACTTAATTGTACTCTATTTGTGCTAAATTTTCAATAAAATTGCGGTAATAATATAATTAATAGCAAAATAAAATACAAAAACTTCAATAATTAGCACAAGCACTAACACATAACAAAAAATAAAACACGTTACAAGCCTTTATTAATCACTAACTACTGAAATAAAAAACCAGGCGAACGAACCTGATTTTATATATTTTTTCTAGTTATGTTTGTGTGGGGAAAATTACCCCTCTTTTATTTATTACATGTTTTTATTTGCTATATCTTTCTTTCTCTGTTGCCATAGTTTTTCTGCTATAGCTTTTTTTATTACTTATCTTTCTTTCAATTTACCCTTGGGTGAAAACTCCGAGGTCGCCGAGTTCACAGCTGAAAGCTTTGCCTTCGAAGTAACTACCGAATATAATTTCGATGTAGTTGGAACCTGCGTTTCCAATTGTGGAAGATATACTTCCGTTAGAGTTTTCGGTTACAGAAACTTTCTCGTTGCTTCCGTTATAGCTCCCCAAGTTGAATGGTGTAGCAGATTCGAATAGGAAGGTTGTTTTAGTACTGTTTACACTAATACTTTTTGTTGTTTTGAATACCTCAACACCGTTTGTTACTACTCTTAATGTAACATCTGCTAAGAAGGTGTCTGCGCTGTCTATATACACGCTAAGGTTCTTTATGGATACAGCTGATGTTTTTAGTATCATATTAGCTGGACCATCAAAGTCGTTCTCTCTGTCTGTACTACTCTCTAACTGTTTCTTGCTCAAAATACCGTTACCGTCAGCAGTGTGTTTGTAAAC
>CAYJAP010000018.1:0-13291 GCA_964368425.1 uncultured Lachnospiraceae bacterium
ATTTGGTAATATATTAAAAATGAATTTAGAATAGTTTTACTATTTGGAGATATAAATGGAAATATTTGAGAGTTGGTTGGTGAACAAATACATCGCCCGTTGTGGACTTACAAATCAGAATTTTCCTGAAAACACACTAGGTGCTTTTAAAGAAACTATAGCTCATGGCTATGCAGTGATGATAAGTATACAAATGTTAGATGATGAAACAATTGTTTGTTTCAATGATATTTCTCTTGCCCGATTAACTAAACAAAGTGGATACACTTCAAAGCTAATAAAGACTGACTTAGAAAATACCTTCATCAATGGAACTGAGCATAGTATCCCTACCCTAGAGGAAGCATTGGCGACTGTTAACGGCAAAGAGCCTATTCTTTTCAACATCATAAACGATAACGGGATAACGAAATTCTGTAGTAACTTTATGAAAATGTTATCTGAATATAGCGGAGATTACGCCATTATGAGCACTAATCCTACTACAGTAGAATGGTTCAAAAACAATGCTCCGACAGTGCTCCGCGGTATCAAAAGTTGCAAGTTTAAAATCAAAAAACTGGGTTCTCTGTCTACACGCAAACTGCAAAAACTAAAATTTAATAAAGAATGCGACCCTAACTTCATCTGTTATAATGGTAGAGATCTACCTAACCGTCATGTTAAAAAATATCATAACCTGCCTCTAATCGCTTATCACATAACGAGTTTAGAGCAGTACATAGATATAGTTCCGCATTGCGACAATATCATATTTAGTGGCTTTATACCGAAGATTTAAAGAGTATACAGCACACCGTTCAAGCTAATTCCTAGGATAAAAGATTCCCTGAAAGAAAAGCAGAGATAACAACCTGCACTATAAAATAAGAGAACAGCAAAAAGCAAAATAGAATAGAATTAAACAAAGCGTTCTATCTATATAAGAATAACGGAAATCTAAGAAATAATGTAACAAAAAACATCAGAACCTCTGATGTTTTTATTTGTACTTTTTTATACTTTCATTTTTATTTTTTTCTTACTATTAGTTTATCTTTTACTTTTGCCGTTATTTTTTATCTGCTCTTTTATTTAATCTTTTGTTTTTGAGTCACTATCTCACAAAGATTATTGCTTCCGAAACTTTTTCCGTTGCAGTCCCTTTTCCCTGCCATTATCTTTAGGTGTGTAATAGACTTTTTCTTTTACAACATCCGGCAAGTATTGTTGTTTGCAATAACCTCCGAAATCGTGCGGATATTTATATTTCCCGTGACCGTCTTTCACTCCGCTTGGATGATTCTTCAGATGGCTCGGAACATTTGCATCTTTGAAGGATTCTGCATCTGCTCGAGCTGCATGCAGTGCAATATATACCGAGTTACTCTTTTCAGCTTCACACATGTATATAATGGCGTGACAAAGGGATAAGTTACACTCAGGCATACCGAGATTTTGTACAGCATTTAGAGCCGCATTACATATCAGTAGTGCGTTACTGTCTGCCATGCCAACATCTTCGCTCGCATGTGCAATTAGACGTCGGGCGAGTATCAAAGGATCACAACCACACAATAATAATTTTTGGGAGTAGAACAGCGCGGCGTCCGTATCGCTTCCTCGTAAACTTTTACAGAAGGCACTTAATACATCGTAGAACTCTGTTTCTCCAAGTGTTACAGCTTTTTTCTGTATACATTCCTGCGCGACATCAAAACCTATTTGTATCACACCTTTTTTATCAGCGGCTGTAGTTTTTACTGCCAACTCTAAAGCGTTATAAGCGTTACGCAAATCCCCTGCACTTGCCCATGCCAAGTGTTTTATAGCTTCTTCAGACACTTTCACCGACAGGTTTCCATAGCCGCTTTTTTTGTCTATTAAGGCGTTTCTTAGCGCCTTTTCGATCTCTTCGCTCTCCAACTGTTTGAACTCAAAAACACGACATCTAGATACTATAGCTCGGGTCATGTTGATGTGCGGGTTTTCGGTCGTACTTCCGATAAAAATGATACTACCCTCTTCTATTGCCTGTAGTACGCAGTCAGACTGTGCTTTGCTCCAGCGATGGCATTCGTCAAGCAAGAGAAAGGTTTTTGTTTGATATAATTTGAGGTTATTACGTGCTTCTGCGATTATTTCTTTTGCCTCGGCAACTCCCGATGCTACCGCATTTAACTTGCGAAAAATGCCTTTGCAAGTGTTAGCGATAATGTTAGCCAAAGTGGTTTTACCCGTCCCCGGAGGCCCGTAAAAAATACAACTCCCCAGACTGTTCGCCTGGATTGCTCTTGACAAAAAACTATCTTTATATATTAAATGAGTTTGCCCGATAAAATCGTTCAAGTCTTGTGGACGCATTCTTTCCGCCAAAGGTGCATTTCTCTTTAAATTTTCTTCAAATAAATCTTCCATATCTTCACCGGAAATATTATAACACAAACGTTTGAGAGATTCAATTAATCTACACCAAAATCTATTTATTCCCTATCTTTTCTACTCTAACAACCCTCTCTTCACTTCCCCTGTTTTTCAATTTTAAAACATACACATTGTTATATATGACCCCATTATAAACCACTCTCGTCCCTTTATCATTGCTTTTAATCATCTTATGTCCTCTTACCTCAATCGCGACATTTCCTGCCATACTGCCCGCATAAAAACGCACATAACTGCCCAGCACTTGTATGCCCACCACTCGACGCAACAGGAAGATGTAGAGCCTAGCGTACTGTTTATTTCGTAGGAACCGCTCAACCACGTACTTGTGATGATAATTGCTAACCTTATCCTGGCTATCCAGAAACGAAAAGAGTGATGTGAACTCAAAGGTTTTTCTGTACTCTTCAATTATTTTATCTGGTAAAAACTCGTTAATCAGCTGCTCGATTTTATTATCTGCGCACTTAATTGTAACCCCAAATACCTGTTCTTTTATCTCTACATTATCTCTCCCCCGAGCCTTTACATCACCGTTTATTTCCAGCTCTTTGTTCAACTTCCAGATGCACACATCCTTACTATATTCCACTAAAAATGAAGTTTTATCGAGGTGATTGGTTAATAAAAATCCTCGCTCCTGCTGTTGAGTTTTTGTGAACACCGCTTGCCTTTTGTACAGAAAAACTGCTAGTTTCTGCAGAGTACTCTTGCCATTGAAACGTTCATCTAACACAGCAAAACTACCGTCAAGTGAAACTTTCTTAAAGGTAACTGCCGAGCTAGTCTTTTTGTAAGCACATGGATGCAAGAGGGAAAATCTTTCTATCTGGCGTGACATGTACCCTGAAAAAGTTACCCCTCTTTCTATAATTGTTACGTCTAAAATACTTTCTAGCAGAGATTTGCACTGCTCTGCTATTGCATGTTTATTAACTACAAAAATGGCTTTATCGAACGGAATATTCATCTTACGGAACATCTCTACTGCAGGATAATCTGGCTGATCTATCGTAGGTAACTGGTAATTAAAATAGCGATAGATTATATCATCTACTACGCTGTACTCATCGTTTTCAATCGCTTCTTCTTGAGGTTGAGGAGTACGCAACGCGTAGTGTTTAGCGTCAATACTTTTGCAGACTCTACAGGTGAGCGTTATATATTTACTTGTTTTAGCTGCTAATGTTATAGGAATACTAAGTACAATTACGGGCTTCTTACGAGCTTTTATCGAGGTCGTGCTTGCAGACGAACAACTGACGTCTAGCCAGGTGTCATCGAAGGTAAAAGCAAATTTGTTTCCCTTACATCTTTGTTCAATAAAATCGTTGGTGTTGCAAACAATTTTGTTGATGTACACCATCTTTTTTCTCTCAATACTGTTGTTCTTTATGAACAGCGTTTTGACGATGTCCGCGCCAATTACCTCTTCCCGAAACTGTAATTTTATCCCCGAAACTTCTCTGCTATACGTACAACTCTGTCCTACTTCTCCCTGCAGAACGATGGTCCTATCTCTCGCTTGCAAGACAGAAATATCTTCAAAGATTTCCTTATTCGCATTCGATAAGTTATAAACCCCATTATGCCATTTGTTCCCTGCAACGAAAAAAAGTTTCGCGACGTTTCCCGAGTAGATAATGCCGTTTCGCATCTTCTTTTTCATGCTGAAGTTATAAGATACGCAAGCTCGCTTGTATACGTTTTTTACCTTAACGAAGCCCTTAATCAGCTTGACCGCTTGTGATCTGCCTACACGCTTTTGTCGTAACGAGAAAAAGGATTGCATGGCAGAAATTATGATTACGCAAGAGAGAACGTATAGAATTATTACCGTCTGAGTCATATTGAATTATGGACAAAAAAGGTTCGTATAAAACAAAAAAGAAAGGTAAAACCTTTCTTTGAGTCAGATGCACGTAAGCCGAGTTCTGTTTTTCAGATGGCTATCTATCTAGGCGGATTGTTACCAATACGCTCAAGCGATGTAACGAGGGACTGGCGAGCTACGTTATAACATCCCTCTATCTTGCACCAGGTGGGGTTTACATAATACTATAGTTACCTATAATATTCGTAAGCTCTTACCTTACGTTTTCACCCTTACATAATTTCTTATGCGGTATATTTCTGTTGCACTTTCCTTAGGGTCACCCCCAGCGGCCGTTAGCCGTCACCCTGCTCTATGGTGCTCGGACTTTCCTCATGATTTCTCATGCAGCCATCTATGCATCTGACTACGTTTATTATATCATACTTCACTTGTTTTTGCAATATTATTCTTCTTTCATGTATTCTGTCAAGTATCTGGAAGGCTCATCACTGTAGAATATATTCAGAGAATGTAACGCTCTACTAGTCGCAACGTATAGGTTTTGTTGCTCGATAGTTGACTTATAGTTATCATCACAAGCGTCAGGAACTATAACACAATCAAATTCCAATCCCTTGCTCTGGAACGACGGGATAATCACCACTCCACTTGGTAAAGTTTGAGAGCTGGTAGTGATTAGAGATACCGCCATTCTATCTTTTAGCTGGTCATAGTAGAACTGTGCTTCTTTACGGTTTTTCGTGATTATAGCGATATTCTTATGCGCCTTGTTCTGGCACTTTTCGTATATATAATCCACCTCGTTCATAAACTCCTCAATGCCGTCAACCCGCTTTATATTAGGATATTCCCCCGTTCTTCTAATCAGGATAACATCCTCTCTACGCCCTATCGAATTACACAATTTTCCTATCTCTGCGCCTGAACGATAACACTTGTTTATCTTGAGGAAGATCGAGTTCTCGTACATTTCCGGCAGATAGTCTATCGTCTTTTTCGCACTGTACACATCTACCGACTGCCCCCAATCGCCAAGAATTGTTTTTGGACACTTATACAGTTTGTTCAGCACATGATACTGGGTAGCGGTATAGTCTTGCATTTCGTCAATTATGAGGTGATTAATTTGTGTTTCTGGCACCAGCCCTTTTAAGAAATCGTCTATAACCATAATAGCAAAGCTGTCTTCGTACTTGATTTTATGATCGATACGAGTAAACTCAAACCCTTTTGATTTCAGGAAATCCCGATACAGCATGATGCTAGCTCCAGCAGGAGTCATCGACTTAATCTTGTTATTGATAAAGCCCGTTAACGCAACCTCGCTATATGTTGGAGAAAGCATGTACTTATTTTTCACATACTTGGTGATGGCAGAAATCTTGTCTTTGTGTTCCCGTCCTTTGTTATCCTTAAAATAAATCTTTTTTACTTCTTCCAGAGACACTTCAAAGCCCGATGAGATTATCTCTTTGGCGTTGAATATTTTTTCTCCTTTACTCAACAAAAACTCTCGCAAATCTTTTAAGAACTGTGGCGAACCTTTATAAGTGCTTTCTTTAGACAACTTATTTTCTATCAACAACCTTTCATACTGTTCAGCCTTCGTTTCGACCTTTTCATCGATAACGTAGAAGTAGTCTTCCAGGATTTTATCAAAAGATACGCTCTTGATATTCTCTTCACCAAGTTCTGGTAATACTGTCGAAATATAGTCTTCAAACACCTTATTTGGTGATAGTATCGCTACATTTCTGTTGCTCAAAAACTCTTTGTCGCGATACAACAGGAATGCCACTCTGTGAAGAGCGATGGACGTTTTTCCACTTCCCGCCACCCCTTGAACTATAACGTTGCAGTTATAAGGTAAGCGTATAATCTTGTTTTGTTCTTTCTGGATAGTTGCTACTACGTTCTGCATTTTGTCGGTTGTGTGACGAGCTAATGCTTGTTGTAAGATATCGTCATCAATCTTCACCGAGCTGTTGATACAATATTTAAGCTCACCACCCTCTATCTTCAACTGTCTTTTGTCCAGCAAATCGCCTTTGACTACTTCATCTACCGTTTCATATTGCACTTCGCCCACTTCTGAATCGTAAAACAATCCCGCTAACGGTGTTCTCCAATCCAATATGAACGGTGAATCTGACTCTTTGAACCCGAATAATCCTATATAAAATATATTACCTTTTCTATCTGATTTATCCTTAAATACAATCCGACCATAGTACGGACTATTCAACATTTTATCACACTTATATATGTCCTTCAGCACTAACAAGAACTCGTCAACCATCTCATCATACATTGACCTTGCTTGTATTTTTTCCGCATCATCCATACGAGTTTCCCAGTAGTATTCCTGCTGGGCGAGACCTTTTTGGCGATAATCCTCTTTCGTTATTGAGAGACGTTTCTTTTTGTTTTCCACAGCTTTTAATGTGTATAATAGAACCCTGTTCTCTTCTATGAACATTTCTTCTTTTTTCATTGGCACCTCTTGACGAAAATTTCAATGCTATTTTACACTAAAAAACATCAAAAAGTCAATTAAAAAACTTCATTTATAAATACTCGTCTTTAGGCAAAACACCTTTCATAGTTTCTAGCGCTTTCTTTTCCAGTCGAGAGATATAACTTCTGCTTATTCCAAGCTTTTGAGCCACCTCTCTCTGTGTCAACATCGGCACATTATTCAGCCCGTATCTCATACACACAATGTCATACTCTCGCTGCGTAAGGTACTTCTTCAACTCTATGTTTAATTTCTCGGAGGCTATATTACTCTGTACATCCTTCTCCGTCCCATCATCAGCGAAACATAAATCAAGCAAGGTAATATCATTATTTTCACTATCTTCTACCAGAGAATCCTCAATACTTATCGTGTTTTTATTTTTCTTGTTGACACGTAACAGCATCAAAATCTCATTCTCTATACACTTAGCAGCGTATGTGGAAAACTGCGTTCCTATATTCGGTATGTAGCTATTGATCGCCTTAATAAGCCCTATACTTCCCACGCTTATCAAATCATCCGCCTCGTCAGCCAAACTGTATTTTTTCACTATGTGTGCGACCAAACGCAAGTTATGATTTATTAGTATATCTTTTGCTTGTTTATCACCGTCTTTCATTTTGATTATGTATTCGGCTTCTTGTGCACTTGTTAACGGCTGCGGAAAACACGATGTCTTTTTCACGTAAGATGAAAAGAACATTACTTTCTGCATAAATGAAACTATACTTTCGACAATCATACACACCCACTTTTCCCTTTTATGGATATATATGTCGCGCCATGTCGAATTTTGCTTGTACATAAAAAATTATAAATTTACTGCAGTACTATGCAAAAAAAAAGCACGCTATAAAGGCATGCTTCTTTGTTATATCTTTTTTCTTAAAATGTCTCCCGCTTTCAACTTCGCCTTAGTTTTTAAACGTATTTTCTGCTGAACATGGTTGGCTTCTATTATTTTCTCACCTTGCTCATTACACATTTCTTTCACTACAATCTCTTTGTTAAACATGTTCGTTGGAGATAAAATTTCCAGTACATCTCCCACCACAAACTTATTTCTTTGTTCAATCAGCACACTACCGTTCTGAGCATCTTCCAGCACATATGCCATGAACTCATGTGTTTGGATTGGCGTACTTGTTTCTGTATGCTCGCTATCTTTTGAACCGAAGTAGAACGCCGTGGTGAACCGTCTATGACTGGTTTTTCCCAACTCCAAATACAACTCCTTAGGAGCTTTCTTTCTTGCTAATATGCTGTCCAACATTCTTCTATACGCATTGACTACCGTGCCTACATAGTATACGCTTTTCATACGGCCTTCTATCTTAAAACTTGTTACTCCAGCATCAATAAGCTCTTGTAAATGAGGTAGCATATTCAAGTCTTTACTGTTTAATATATATGTCCCACGAGAATCTTCTTGTATCTCGTATTTGTCTTCTTCTCGGCTTTTTTCAGAGATTGCATAGTTCCATCTACAAGCTTGAACACACCCTCCTCGGTTACCGTCTCTACCAGTCATGAAGTTGGATAGAAGGCATCTGCCTGAATAGGAAATACACATTGCACCATGAACGAAGGCTTCCAACTCCACATGTTTAGGGAGAAAATCTCGAATCTCTCGAATTTCTCCGATAGATAACTCACGGGCTAGAACTATACGGGTTACACCTAAATCAGCGAAGAACTTAGCGGTGTATTTGTTTGTTATATTAGCTTGTGTGCTGACATGCACGTTTAATTTTGTGTTGTCTCTTGCCAACTTAATTATACCGATATCCGCTACAATTATGCCGTCTACTTTTATCTTCTCCAGATATTTTAAATAGTCTAGTAGCCCGTTAAAGTCTGGATTGTGTGCAATAATATTGACGGTTACATATACTTTCTTTTTAAGAGAATGGGCGTATTTAACCGCTTCTTTCAGCTCATCTAAGGAGAAGTTGTCTGAAAAAGCACGCAAGCCAAAACTTTTACCTGCCAAGTAACATGCATCGGCACCGTAATAAAAAGCTGTTTTTAATTTGTCAAAATTCCCCGCTGGGGCTAAAATCTCAATCATTTTTTTCCTCTTTATAGTACCTTTTTTGAAATAGCTATTCCGTCCTCTATTTCAAATACTTTGGTTTTGAAAGGTGGTTGATTCACCGCCTCTAAATATTTACGTAAATTGACTGTCGCTGTTCTGTGTTTGTGTGGAACAACCTCGTCATCGTCCAGTGCAACAAGTCCCATAAACAGTACGTTATCGGCGAATATCGTGCCGCCATCGTTCAACAAACGCATAAGATCAGGAAGGTATTTAATGTACTGTCCTTTTGGACCATCTAAGAAAATAAAATCGAATTTTTCTTCCAGCGTTGGTAGCACTAAAGCAGCATCCCCTAAGATCGTGGTTACTCTGTTTCCAAACCCAAACCTATCGAAATTATACTGTGCTCTGGTGATTCTTAACTGGTCAATGTCGAGAGTCGTCAATGTAGCTTTAGGTAAGGTTTTTAATATTATACAACCCGAGTACCCTACTCCCGTGCCTATTTCAAGCACCTTAGAAGGTCGATTTTTCTTTAGTGTTTTGATAAACAATTTCTTTGTTTTAGGACGTACGATTGGTACATACTCCTCACCTATACTTTCCTTTATCTTTTTTAAAATTCTCATATCCACTCCCTAATATAATAAAAGGTAGATATTATCTACCTTTTGATTATAGCACTCCACCTTGTAATATGGCAACAGTTTGTTTAAATTATACTGTCTCAACTATTACTGGCATAACTAACGGCCTGCTTTTGTACTTTTTAAAGAAGAAGTTTGATACACTTTTCTTTAGGTTCATTCGTACTAAATTCCAATCCTGCATTTTAAAGTTTATGTTTGTAATGCCCGTTATGACATGACTTTTCACTTCATCTACCATTTCTCTTATTTTAGCCGAATCATGTAGAAAACCTCTAAATATAACGTTTGGCTCAGAACTGAACGTTCCTGTAGCTTTAGATATCGTCAGCGTTAAAATACATATTCCTTCTTTCGATAGCTGTGTTCTTTCTCTAATAACGTTACTGTCTATCTCTCCTATACCTGAACCGTCTACTAACATCGCTCCAGCTGTAACATTATCTACCACTTTTATAGTGTTCTTAGTAACCGCAATCTTGTTTCCTAAATCTGGTATAATAATATTTCTTTCCTGTATTCCTAACTCTTTTGCAATATTTGCATGAGCACGGAGCTGTCTATATTCCCCGTGACAAGGTATAAAGAACTTTGGCTTTAGGAGGCTGAGCATGAGCTTAAGCTCTTCCTGATATCCGTGTCCACTAACGTGCACTTCTGCTAGGCTTTCGTATATAACTGAAGCACCGAGCTTGAACAGTTGGTTTACTACTCTGTTGATTGCCTTTTCATTTCCTGGAATTACAGAAGAAGATAATATAACTAGATCATTTTCTCCAATCTCAACTTTATTAAATTCACCACTTGCCATTCTTGTTAGCGCACTTGTTTCTTCTCCCTGAGAACCGGTAGTAATGATACACAGCTCATTATCTGGATATTTATCTATCATTTTAAGGTCGATTATATTTCCACGATTGTAAGTTAGTTCTCCAATCTTAGATGCGGTTTCAGCAACATTTATCATGCTTCTACCACTAAACGAAACTTTTCTACCGTACTTCTCACATATGTTTAGTATCTGCTGTACTCTATGAATGTTAGAGGAGAAGGTCGCAACTAGAATACGTTTTGCTTTATTCTGTACAAATATTTCTTCTAACGCCAGTCCAACACGTCGCTCACTCATACTGAAGCCCTTTCTCTCTGCGTTGGTACTATCTGAAGTCATCAGCAGCACGTTCTTTTTGCTTATTTCTGCTAATCTTGATAGATTGATTCCTTCACCGTCAATAGGTGTTAAATCTATCTTAAAGTCTCCCGTGTGGAAGTAAGTTCCAACAGGTGTTGTAATAGCTAAAGCTAGTGCTCCGCTAATACTATGCGTAACCTTTAAAAACTCAATGTTAAAGCTGCCTATCTTTAATACGCTTCCTGGTTTTACAGCATTCATTTTAACATTGTTTTTTCTACGTTCTCTCAATTTATTTTCAATCAAGGCTAGCGTTAAACGACTGCCGTAGATTGGTGCATTAACTCTCTCTAACACATACGGTAATGCACCGATGTGATCCTCGTGTCCGTGCGTTATAATAAACCCTTTAATTTTGTTTTTGTTGTTTACTAAATAGGTATCGTCGGGTATAACGATGTCTATTCCTGGCATATCATCAGAAGGAAAAGTAAGCCCTGCGTCAATGACAAGTATTTCGTTGTCATACTCAAGAGCTAACATATTCTTTCCAACTTCGCCCACACCGCCCAAAAATGACAGTGTTAAACTTGGTTGTTTTTTCATTTTAGTCTCCTTATTTTGTTTATTTAAAGTGCATACACACAAAAAATTCTCTTAGATATTAACTAAAGTAAGTAAAACTATCTTAATAGTTTTTTTATTTAATTAATACAAACCACATTACGTGATGGTATCTTTATCTTTAGTAATTATAATACATAAAAGGAAAAGATGCAAGTTATTTTAAAACAAACCTAGACATTCAACAAAAAAAGCTAAAAAGTATCATTACAATATATATTTTATTTTCTTTATGTTATCTGTTGCTTCCATCTTTATAGGTTCAAAAACCGTCTTTGTATCTGTATAAAATCGCATTCCTTTAGAAGAATAGAACGCCACCATGTTAAACACCATCAAGAACACCACGCTCGCAGGTACTGTCACAATTATAGCCACTCCGAAAGTGAACACTCCAACGAACACATTTAAGAACACCACGCTGATAAACACCGCTATATTCCCACCTAGTATGTTAAGAAACCTTCTGGACATAATCGCAAAACCGTTCGTGAAAGAACGATATACACTGTAGTCAGACACAAATAGATTTGGCATCCATGAAGAGAATATTGCGTTCTTTAGAGCTGAAAGGATGATATATACTAAGATAATAATAAACGGCGAGAATATTCCTACTAGTCCACCGTAGAAGACCAGTCCGAAGGTATAGAAAAGGGTAACAGCAATACCTACATTAACGGGGAAAACTATAGTTAATTTAGCCAGTTGTAGTTTGACAGATTTCTTTATATTAGAAACAAAGCTGTTGCTAAATCCCTGCCTGATGTTGTTACTCATAGCGTTGTATAGCACTCCGCCACAAGCCACTTCGCACAGTCCGTACATAAAACTACCAAATACAAAAAGTATTATGAAAAACATTATGATATAAATTAACAGCGAGTCCATGTGAGTAGCTATAACTTCCATAAACGCCGATAACCATTCTCTGGTGTTAAGTAATAAATCACTGAAGTTTAGGTTAGAATAGAAGTTTTTAATTAAGTCGGTTAGTTGTATCCATATCCCCTCTTTGCCTAAAACGTTAATGATAGGTAACGCACACACTATCGTTAATCCTCCGACTATCAATGTGCACAAAATAAAATACAATAAAATCTTCCAGATTAAACTTGCATTTGAAAACAATACTTTAAATGAATTTTTGTACATCATATATTTTTACCTACTTTGAATTAATTTGCCAGAAATATCTTTTGGATGGTAGCGCTTTTCCCTCTAGGTTACATAGTTTATAATACGTAAAATAGATGAAGACAGGGATATACATAAACATGAATATAAACGCTATAATGTTAGCCACGATCACTAAATTAAATAGCATTCCTAGGACAACTATTGGAGTGGTAATTAAGAATGGTAAGATCAGCCCTATAAACATTTTAACCCATCTTTTATTAGGCATATTATTGACGTTAAGTATAGAGTTTTTTACGCCATACCCTGTCGAGATAGCTTCTGGGACAGATATCAGTATGAACAATTGGGTATATAAAAAGCCTAAGAAAGATATCGCAAAAATCACACATGTAACTATATAATTAGCTAGTGTTGGAACATTACCATTTCCCGATAAGATAAAGTGAAACAAGAACACTATTACTGATAGTGAAAATATATACAACAGATAACATAACATAAATATTAAACAGTATGCAACTACCGTTATTATATTGTTATTTATATAAGATCCCATCTCTCTAAAGTTATCCTTACCACTCTTAAAATGATATTCTGTGTTCCCTAAAATTATTGACATAAATACCACGAGAATTATAAAAGCAAATATTGATAACCCAAAATTTGCCCAAGAAGCATTGAACATCTCAGATAACAGATGTCCGTAGTTGTTGATTGGTGTAGAGTAATAGTTCACTGTAAATCGTAATAAAAGAAAGGGTTGGAGTAAAGCACCGATGTAACATGCAGGCAAAAAAGCTAACATTGTCAGCGCTAGTATATTGTTGTACAGATATTTAAACGTGTTTCCTATTGTTCTCACAACATCTCCTTGTACTTTTATAGTATACCCGATTAACACAATAAAGGCAATTTGTTTCAT
>CAYJAP010000019.1:0-12796 GCA_964368425.1 uncultured Lachnospiraceae bacterium
CTTTTCTTCTTGAACAGGTGCTACTACTGGAGCTGGCCTAACTATTGTTCCATCTGCAGCAATTAAATTTCCTTCAGCGTCGTAACTAACTGTCTGTTTTGTATCAAGCCCGTAAATTGCGTTCATATGTAAACTCTGATAAGAAGCGTTGTTTCCTTCCCCTGTTTTTACAAGTACGATTTTGCCGTCGGTTGTTTCAGTCACACTGATTACTGTTGCGTACAGACCAGAATATGTCTTTACTTTCGCTCCTGCTCTGATTTGAGACTCCAAGTCTTTTCTATAAGCGTCGTCTTTCTTTTTGCGTACTAATGTCATGTATAGCCATAGTCCTAATAGTACAACTAATACTCCTGCTAGTACCCAGTTATATGATGTTGCTAGTAAAAATGATGTCATTATCTTCTCCTTTTGTGGTTAAAAACCAGTAATTTCTGTCAATACTATAGCAAATATATTATGATTTAGCAATTAAATATCTTGCATATTTTGTTATTTATTGATAAATTCAATGGTTTTAATGCAAATAATTTTCTAAAGTTTATTTTCAGGTTTTGTGTAGATAGAATTTTGTTTGTAAAATTCTTCTCGGAACTCTAACAGTCTGTCTTCGCGGATTGCTGTTTTTATTTTTTCCATGAAACTGGTGAGATAATAAATATTATGGATACTCAGCAATCTTGCTCCCAAAATTTCATCCGCCACAAAAAGATGTCGTAGATAAGCTCGTGTGAAATTTCTGCAACAATAGCAGTCGCATTTGTGGTCTAACTGAGTAAAGTCTTCCTTATACTTTGCATTTTTAATAACAACTTTTCCATCAGAAGTAAAAGCTGTGCCGTTTCGAGCGATGCGTGTAGGAAGAACACAATCGAACATGTCTATCCCACGAATGACTCCTTCTAAAATGTAGTCTGGAGAACCCACGCCCATTAAATATCGTGGCATATTCTGAGGTAATTTACTCTTTAAAGCATCTAGCATTTGACACATAATAGGTAAAGGTTCGCCCACCGATAGCCCTCCTATAGCTAGTCCGTGCTTGGCAAATGGAATACAATAATTTAAACTTTTTATTCTTAAATCTTCATAGAAATTTCCCTGAACTATAGGAAATAACGCTTGTTTCTCATTTTTGTGATAGTTAAAACATCTCTCTAGCCAGTGATGTGTTCTTTCCATTGCTTTTGTGCTTTTAGTATAATCTGTGCCGTAAACTGTACACTCATCAAACGCCATGATGATATCTGCACCCAACGCATTTTGTATCTCCATACATTTTTCAGGAGTGATGTAATGCTTTGCACCGTTGATATGTGAGCGAAATTCCACGCCATCGTCAGTGATTTTTCTGAGTTTGGATAACGAAAAAACCTGAAACCCACCACTGTCTGTGAGGATAGGTTTGTCCCAGTTCATAAACTTATGTAGTCCCCCTGCTTTCTCGACGATGTCATGTCCAGGACGAAGATACAAGTGGTAAGTGTTGGATAGAATAATTTGACTATTAACTTCTTTTAACTCTTCCGGAGACAGCGATTTAACTGTGGCTTGTGTGCCGACGGGCATAAAGACAGGCGTTTCAATAACTCCATGGGGCGTTGTGAATCTCCCTATTCTCCCGTAGGTGTTCGAACTCTTCTCTTTTTCTTCAAAACTAAAAAATGGTTTTTTCATAGTGATCCTTTGCTCTTGATATGTAAGTATTAAGAAGTATGTCGCGTTTGTATGTTTATGTCAATACGTGCATATCTATACCATATTAACACCTGTCTTAATAATGTATTTATATTAGTTATTATTTATAAATATAATTGTATATTTTAATAACTTAAACTTTTACACTCTCTCCTACTGCTAGTATTTTAACATTTTTAATCTTATTTAACAAGGACTTATTTGTAATAGCTATACTGTCAAAAGTGTCATAGTGCATAGGTATGTTGATTCGAGAGTGTAACATATTATTTGTGACAAACTCAGCGTCTGGGATATCCATCGTATACACCCCGCCAACCGGAATGAGCGAAACATTGGGTTTATATAATTGATCGATTATATTTATCTCTGCACTGACCGACGTGTCACCCATATGGTATACACGAGTATCGCCAGATATTACTACCACGCCACTACAGACTCCACCATACAATAACTGCCCGTTATCGTTGATAGAACTACTATGTACGGCAGGAACAATCTTTATATAAATATCATTCTTGAGAGAAATATTCCCACCGATATTTGTATAGATTAGATTGTCTATCCCCTTACTAGCTAACCACGAGCAAATCTCAAAATTTGATATTATAGTAGGTTTCTTTTCTTTGCATAGATCGTTATATATTTCGAGGACACCGCCGATGTGGTCGCCATGTGCATGTGTAATAAAAATGTAATCTACATCAGTAAGAAGTTTTTTGTAAGCAGGAGTAAACAATTTGTTTCCATTTATGAATGGATCAATACATATCTTAACTCCCTTATCCTCTAATAAGAAAAAAGCATGTCCTAAATAAGTTATTTTCATAATCCCTCCATGAATAAATATTCTATATTATTAGCGATGCATCTCCGAAACTAAAGAATCTATATTTCTTTTGTATTGCATAATTATACATATTTAACGTTTCATCTATACCACAAAAAGCGGATACCAGCATAATTAATGTACTCTCTGGGAGATGGAAGTTGGTAATTATAGCGTCGACAACTTTAAACTTATATCCCGGATAAATAAATATATCGGTGTTTCCTTTGCCCGCTAGAATATTTCCGCTTTTGTTACTTGAGGTTTCTAACGTACGCACAGAAGTAGTTCCCACTGCAATTACTTTATTTCCTTTTGCTTTAGCTTGATTGATGACATCTGCAGTTTCGGGCGTTATCTCATAGTACTCACTGTGCATGTGATGCTGCAGTATGTTTTCATCTGATACTGGTCTGAATGTACCCAATCCTACGTGCAACAAAACTTCCGCTACTATAATCCCTTTATCTTTTACCTTTTGCAACAACTCAGGGGTAAAGTGTAATCCGGCCGTCGGAGCAGCACTACTCCCCGTTTCTTTCGAGTAAACCGTCTGATAACGAGATTTATCTGGATATTGATTCTTTATATATGGAGGCAGGGGCATGACACCTATCTCATTTAAGATGTCTTCAAAAACTCCATCGTACTTAAATTGTAACAGTTTTCCTCCTGCCAAAGAGAGATCGTCTTTAACCACGGCAGATAGTATAACCTTTTTGTTATTATCATGAAAAATAATTTCCGTTCCTACAGGAAATCTTTTAGCTGGTTTCAATAGTACTTCCCATGTCGTCAAATCTACACGCTTCAATAATAAAACTTCTACTTTAGCTGTAGTAGAAACTTTTTCGCCATACAATCGTGCAGGTAAAACCTTGGTGGTATTAATAACTAACACATCATCTTTCTTCAGATAATCTATTACGTCTGTAAAGATTTTGTCTTCGATTTTGCTGTTTTCTCTATGAAAAACCAGTAACTTAGAGCTATCTCTAGGTTGTGCAGGTGTCTGTGCAATTATTTCTTCTGGTAAGTCATAATAGTATGTCTTAACGCTGAAGATATCTTTACTTTTCTCCATCGTCCTCACTCTCATCACTTGCTAAAAATAAATTCACGTATTTTTGTTTTTCTTTACTTATCTTTTTGTTTAGATGTTCGTAAGCGCCCGGTAAAACAACCCTTCCTCTAGGCGTTCTCGCGATAAATCCTAGTTGAATCAGAAATGGTTCATATATATCTTCGATGGTGTTAGCTTCCTCTGTCGTGGCAGCCGCCAAAGTATCTAGTCCTACTGGCCCGCCCTTGAACTTGTCTATAATTGTTAACAGGATTTTCCTATCGGTGAAATCCAACCCTAATTCATCTACTTCTAACATTAACAGAGCTTTTTTACACAGCTCGAAGGTAATGACACCCTCACCTTTAACTTGTGCGAAATCACGCACTCTTTTTAATAAGCGGTTTGCTATACGAGGAGTTCCACGACTTCTCATAGCAAGCTCTCCGGCTGCTCCGTCAGCGATACTTATTCCTAACAGACTTGCCGACCGTTTGATGATTTTTAGTAAATCTTTTTTCTCATAATGTTCTAAACGACAGACCACACCAAACCTATCTCTCAATGGACCGGTTAACATGCCGGCTTTGGTGGTAGCCCCAACTAATGTGAACGGCTGTAATTTTAGACGCATAGTTCTCGCACTTGGGCCTTTCCCCACGACAAAATCTAGAGCATAATCCTCCATTGCTGGGTATAAAACTTCCTCAATACCACGAGATAAGCGATGTATTTCGTCAATGAATAGTACGTCTCCCCGTTGTAAGTTTGTCAGAATTGCCGCTAAATCTGCAACTTTTTCTATCGCTGGACCACTCGTAACTTTAATAGAAGAACCTAATTCGCTAGCAATTATATGAGCCAATGTCGTTTTTCCTAGACCAGGAGGTCCGTATAAAAGGACGTGGTCTAACGCCTCGTTTCTCTTCTTAGCAGCACTTACATAGATATTCAGACTTTCCTTAATTTTGTTTTGTCCGACATAGTCTTCCATTCGTGTAGGACGTAAAGTGTTTTCTACTTCACCATCTTCAATATCTCGTGTGCTTTTGATTAATCTTTCGTCATCCTCAAAGTTCATTATATCTCCCATTTACATACTTATTTTAAACGTTTGAACGCGAATAAGCAATAAAATTAATATCTAAAATAAATTAACCAATCTGTTTCAACGCTTTCGCAACAATTTGTTCGGTAGTATCATCAGGTAAAAATACTCTTTTTACGATAGCTGTAGCGTCAAAGCGAGTTAAACCCATGGTTATGAGCAACTCTATACTCTCCGCACAAGCGTCTGTCTCAAGCGCCATGTTCATTATTGGCATGGCTGATAAATCTATGCCGCTAAACTTTCCTTTTAGATCCACGACAATACGCTCAGCAGTTTTCTTACCTAGTCCTTTTACTTTGGATAGCATGGAAGCATCTCCGTAAGCAAAAGCGGTCATTAAGTCGTTTACCGTCATAGAAGACAGCACACTCATGGCGGTTTTTGCCCCTACACCTGAAACAGTTATTAGCTCCAAAAACATCTTTTTCTCTTCTTTAGTCTTAAACCCAAATAACTGCTGAGCGTCTTCTCGCACATGCAGATAGGTATAGATCTTGATAAAATCTCCAATTGCCGGTAATGAAGCAATAGTATTTGTGCCTACGTACAGCTCGTAACCTATACCGTTACAGTTTAATACAACAATGTTGTTGCCTTTCTCTTCAATGTTTCCACTAATAAATGCGTACATGTTTTCTCCTTATTTTATCTCTGTTCCTGAAAGTATTGTGTTTGTTTGTGCGTGACATAGAGCAACTGCGATAGCATCAGCAGCGTCGTCAGGTTTCGGTATGTTTTTGAGATTCAGTATTGCTTTTACCATGTACTGCACCTGCTGTTTCTCTGCCCTTCCGTGACCTGTTAACGCTTGCTTTATCTGTAGCGGAGTATACTCATAGAGCTTGTGTACTTTGTGTACGGCACATAGTAGTGCCACTCCTCGAGCTTCGGCTACAGCAATGGCAGTTGTTACGTTCTTATTAAAGAACAACTCCTCTATTGCTACACAATCGGGTTTATGTTGATGGATCAACGCACTCATGCTGTTATAGATTTTGTCTAAGCGTACCGGTAAACTATCCTCTTTGGGCGTTCTTATGACACCGTAATCTACAATTTTATAACCAGTGTTCGTTTTGTCAATTATGCCATATCCCACAATTGCTAGACCGGGGTCAATTCCTAAAATTCTCATTCTTCACCTACGTAGATAGTTTATATAAAAAAAGGTGTATTGTCAAACAATTAATCGTCCTATGCAAACAAATGTTCTAATAAAAAAGATGACGTAATTGTCATCAATTTCTACTCTTCTTCTGGAAGATCAACGTTATGATATACTTCCTGAACGTCATCATTGTCTTCTAACATAGCAATCATTTTATTGAAAGATGCTATCTTCTCTTCTGGTAAAGTTATATATATAGCAGGAACTAAGTCTATCGAGCTGATTTCAATCGGAATGTTGTTGGTTGTTAAAAATTCCTTGACCTCTTCGAAACTCTCTGGAGCAGTGTACACTTCGAAACGGTCCTCATAGGTTATAACGTCGTCCGCGCCACCTTCGATAGCGTGCATCATGATGTCGTCTTCCGTGAACCCTTTGCCTTGGAGAATAATTATTACGCCCTTTCTGCTAAAAAGGTACGCTACACTATTTGACTGCCCTAGGTTACCACCGTATTTATCAAAAGCATGTCTAACGTCCGAGGCTGTTCGATTTTTGTTGTCCGTCAACGCATCTACTATAACCGCACTGCCGGCCGGCCCATATCCCTCGTACGTGATACTTTCATAGTTAACAGAGCCTAGCTCTCCACTGGCCTTTTTTATGCTGCGATTGATATTGTCGTTTGGCATATTAGAGGCTCTAGCTTTTAATATAATATTTTTCAGTTTCGTGTTTTTATCTGGGTCCGCTCCACCCTGTTTAACAGCCACTGCAATTTCTCTTCCGATTTTCGTAAACACCTTAGCATTCGCAGCATCATTTTTTGCTTTTGTATGTTTTATGGTGCTCCATTTATTATGTCCTGACATAAAACTCTCCTTAATGTAAATATTTAATTTTTTAGTAGAAACATCAATATTCCGGCACTAACCGATACATTCAACGACTCAACCTCATGGGACATCGGAATAGATACAACCTTTCTACTTGCTTTTCTCAGTTTGTCACTTATACCCTGCCCTTCGTTACCTAGTACAATCCCAAAACTCTTTTCCTGTATTAACCCTTGTCGTGCAGGCACTCCGTCCATATCTGCTGATACAATAAACAGCTTTTCTTTAGATATTTTATGTAACAACTCGTCTTCGGATATATCCATGTATGAAACATTAAAAACATGCCCCATGCTAGCTCGTATACTCTTAGGATTAAACGGGTGAACACAGTCGATCGTAAATATTTGTTTGTATCCGAAAGCAACTGCAGAACGTATAATTGCTCCTAGATTTGTTGGGTCTTGGACTCTATCGAGAACCAAAAAACTTCCCGATAAAGAGCGTAACTGCAGATCTCTTATCTGCAAGATTCCGAAGACACCGCTAGTAGTTGCTGTGCTGGATAATAATTTTGCTGTCTGTTGTGGAATGATGTGTATTGGACAAGACACTCTATCTAAGAAGTTCTTCTCCTTGTTTTTTACAACAAATAACATGGTGAACACGTGTCCTTGTGATATCAGGTCATTTACAACCTTCTCACTTTCGACTAAACATTCATTAAACTGTTCAATATATTTAGCATTTTTCAGTTTAATGGCATGTTTAATATTAGGATTATTCACACTAGTAATTTGCATAATATACCTTTTAGGCTTGTGCTACTAGCTGCGATTTTGCTTGTGTAACTAGATTTGCGAACGCTTTTTCGTCGTTAACTGCTAAATCTGCTAATACCTTTCTGTTTAGATTAACGTTAGCAATCTTCAATCCGTGCATAAATTTGCTGTATGAAATATCGTTAATTCTGCAACCAGCATTTATTCTAGCAATCCAAAGTTGTCTAAAATCTCTTTTCTTTAGTTTTCTTCCTATATAAGCATATTGTCCAGCTTTCATTACAGCTTCACGAGCAACACGATACAGTTTACTTCTTGCTCCCCAATATCCTTTAGCACTCTTTAAAATCTTTCTTCTCTTTTTCAGTGCGTTTACTGATCTTTTAATTCTCATCTCTCTCTCCTTTGTCCTAGATTATGCTCTTTATAGTCTTTGACTGTGTCTTGTCGACAAAAGAACCTTGTCTTAGATTTCTTTTTCTTTTTGCTGATTTTTTAGTTAAGATGTGTCTACGACCCATTTTATTTCTCTTAACTTCGCCGTTACTTTTCAGTGTAAATCTTTTCTTTGCACTGCTGTTTGATTTCATTTTTGGCATAACTTTTCTCCCTCTATTTTGTATTTTTTGGTGCTAAGACCATTATAACCTGTCTACCGTTCATTTGAGGTGGACTTGTTTGAATTGCGTCACTTTCTACTTTCTCGAAGAAACGCTGCATTACTGGTATTGCTGCCTGAGAATTACCTAGCTCTCTACCACGAAGTCTAAGTGCAACCTTAACTTTGTCACCATCTTGCAAGAAACCTTTTACCTTTTTAGCCTTGATATTTATATCATTCTCTTGGATAGACAGACTTAATTGCATTTCTTTAATTTCCGCTACCTTTTGCTTTTTACGGCTTTCTTTTTCTTTTTTGATGGAATCAAACCTGTACTTACCATAGTCCATTATTTTACATACTGGTGGAACAGCACTAGGCGACATTAGAACTAAGTCTAGTTCTTCCTCCTCAGCCATACGAATCGCTTCCTGTAGTGAAACTATCCCTAAAGGAGCTCCACTGCTAGCAATTAAACGTACTTCTTTAGCAATGATCTTTTCGTTGATAATTAACTCTTTGATATTAATTTACCCCCATTATTTATTAAAAAAGTGAGAACTTTCGTCCTCACCTAATTACAAAACTTATAATCAAAATAAAAGAAATTATAATGATTTATCTGTTGATTGTAATGACCATATCTAAGACAATACTTGATAGGTGAGAACTAAATCTACTTTTTTTACATTGTGATTGTAACAAACTACGACGTGTTTGTCAACTACTTTATCCATAAACACACGAAACATTTATAACTTGAAGTAATCATTAGCAGCATTATTTTTCTATAATTTTATTATCGTTTAAATGTTTTGCAAATTTAACAAACTCTGTTACTTTCTGAGCGCCGATGTCACCCTTACCGAAGGCACGGACTGAAACGGTCTTTTCGCTCTTCTCCTTAGCCCCTATTATTAGAGTATAAGGAATTTTCTCGCTAGATGCTGTTTTGATTTTCTTCGATATGCTTTCATTTCTTATATCAAGAGAAACTCTGATACCAGCCGCTTTGAGTTTTTCAACTACTGATTGAGCATATTTCACAACTTCCTGAGATAGCGTTAACACACGCACTTGCTCTGACGCAATCCAGAATGGGAAAGCTCCCGCATATTTTTCGATTAACAGTGCAAGTGTTCTTTCGTAACAGCCTATAGATGTTCTGTGGATAATGTATGGATGTTTTTTCTCACTGTTTTCGTCTATATATGTCATATTAAATTTCTTAGCTAAGAACATATCTACCTGTACCGTTATGATGGTATCCTCTTTTCCATGCACGTTTTTGATTTGGATATCAAGTTTAGGTCCGTAGAATGCCGCTTCTCCAATTGCTTCTGTGTACTTTATTTTCAGATGGTCTAAGATTTTTCGCATAGTATCTTCTGCTGCTGTCCAAACTTCTGGTTCATTTATATACTTTTCAGTGTTGTTTGGATCCCATTTTGAGAACCTATACGTAACCTCACTTTCCAGCCCGATGCACTTTAGTACGTAATTAATCAAGTCTAGCACTCCACCAAACTCTTCTTCAAGTTGGCTAGGAGTACATATTAAATGCCCCTCACTGATAGTAAATTGACGTACTCTTATCAGTCCGTGCATTTCCCCACTACTTTCGTTACGGAACAAAGTAGATGTTTCTGCATACCTGATAGGCAAGTCTTTATACGACTTTAAACCGTTATTGTATATAGTATACTGGAATGGACAAGTCATTGGACGTAGTGCGAATACTTCGCTATCTTTCCCCTCTTCCCCCATCACGAACATACCGTCACGGTAATGATCCCAGTGTCCAGATATTTTATACAGATTACTTTTTGCCATAAGCGGAGTCTTTGTTATAACGTACCCACGACACTCTTCTTCGTCTTCAACGAACCGTTGTAGTATCTGCATTAACTTAGCCCCTTTTGGCATTAATAGAGGCAATCCTTGACCGATATTCTCATCGGTCATAAAGATGTTTAATTCTCTACCTAACTTGTTATGGTCACGAGCTTTCGATTCTTCAATTTCTTTTATACGAGCTTTCAGCTGATTCTTATCTGCAAATCCGTACATGTATACTCGCTGCAGCATCTTATTTTTCTCGTTTCCTTTCCAGTACGCTCCGGAAACACGGTTAAATGCAAACGCAAAACTTCGTAGAAACTTTGTATTTTCAACGTGTGGACCTCGACACAAATCGAAAAAGTCGTCGCCTAGATAATATACTGTAATCTTTTCACCAGCAGGCAACTCGTTTATTAATTCAATCTTGTATGGTTGGTCAGCAAACAACTGTAGCGCAGCTTTTTTAGTCAATTCTTTTACTGTAAAAGATTCGTTATTGTTGATAATTTCTTTCATTTTTTCTTCAATTTTTGAGGAGTCTTCCTGCTTTAACGTAACTTCTAAATCCAAATCGTAATAAAAACCGTCGTCTATACTCGGTCCTATTCCCAATTTTACATTTTTATAAAGCTTTGTAACTGCCTTAGCTAGTACATGCGACATACTATGTCTGTACATCTTTAAATTCTCTTGATCCACGTGTGTATCTCCTATACACAAATATTATATCTACAGGCACGATTTGTCAAGAGAAAAGGGTTATAAAGACAAATTTATTGTCTGGTTAAACACGTTGTATATAATATTAAAAGTCGTCTTACTGATATTATCTAAACATAAAATATTGATTTTCCTAGGCGACAGAAATATCAGATTTGATACCAGTCCTATTTCCGAACTCATACTCTCTGGGAAATCATCTTTATTAATCATCTGAGATTTACCATCTAAAAATATAAATTCTTTACCACTATATGACACGCTGATTTCGTCGTGCTTGTGTGGTATAGAAGCAACAAGAAATTTTAGTATCTCTAAGAATATCTCAGTATCGAAAAAATAATAGTTGTTTTCTTGTGCTAGATTTATTATGTTATTCCATTTTTCTTTCAGCTCCATAAGCTGGAAGTCGAAGAATGACTTTACCACAAGTGTTTTATCTAGCTTCAAGTAGTGTAATATTGTTTCTCTGTCGTCTTCCAAATCAAATAAAAATAGCGCCTTAATGAGAGCTTTTTCACAGACATCCCCTATCGATTTGAATTGCAATCTCGATAAATAATATTTTTCTTTGTATATCAGTATTATCAAATCAGCAACAGCCATCTTGATATGTTTTACAACTTTTTCTTTATACTTTTCCTCACAAGCTATGCTGAGATTTACATAATCGTTTTGGTTACATTTTACCATCACTAAAATATTCCTAAGTCTGGAAAGTTTTTTGTCTATGTATTTTAAATAGATAGCATCTTCCTTGTCGATAAGGATACTAAATTCCCACATGCAAACCTCGTGTTTATGTATTATATTTGAAAATTTATTAAAGGTACAACGTTAAAAAAACTAGGCGTGTTTTTTGTCTCTATAATATGTTATGCAAAGCCTCTCGATTTATTTTATATCTTTTTGTAAACTTTAGTATTTTAAAATAAAACGACCTGTTTTATTAGCTATATCTTATTCTATGAAACTTTAATTCCTTTATTTATTTTATTATGAAATAATAATTAAATATGTTATTATATTTTCATCAAGGCAGGTAGGTAACCTATGGAAGAGAAAATAGTTAAAGGACATAATAATAAACAATTAAAGGCGTATTTATGGAACGATTGCCCTTCACCACAGGGTATACTGTTTATTTTTCACGGTATGCAGGAGCACGCTCGTAGATATGACCACTTTGCACAATTCTGTAAT
This sequence comes from uncultured Lachnospiraceae bacterium, assembly GCA_964368425.1. GTDB lineage: Bacteria > Bacillota > Clostridia > Christensenellales > UBA1242 > CAYJAP01. The sequence continues at coordinate 11,797 of CAYJAP010000019.1, forward strand.
AAGAACGGGTTGTTGGTTTTTGCGAACGACTTACGCGCACATGGACACTCTGCAAAAGATATTGCATCGCTCGGTTACGATGAGGGAGATATCTTTGACAGCACCGTTAAAGACCAGATTATCATTGCTAAAAAGTTGGTTAAACAATACAAACTGCCTTTGTATATACTGGGACACTCTTTTGGTTCGTTCATAGCTCAAGCCGTTATACAGCAGTACACTCCTGAAAAGGTGGTTTTATGTGGCTCCGCATACACGAAAAATCTGAATGTAAAGTTGGGAAAAATGATAGCAAAGTTGACCTGTCGTCATAAAGGAGAGAAAGCTCCTGCAAAACTAGTAGAGAAGCTGTCTTTTCAGAAATACGGCAAGAAGTTCTTTAATAATAACTGGTTAAGTCGCGATGAAAAGGTGATGAACGATTATCTATCCGACGAACTTTGTGGCACACCCTTTCCTGCTAGTTTCTATAGAAGCATGTTTACTCACATGCTCACCAACTATAAAAACACTAAAAATATCAGTCATTGCCTACCAATATATATAATTAGTGGCGAAAAAGATCCGGTTGGTGCAAACGGAAAATTGCCAGTCAAATTATGTTATGAGTATAAAAAGCTAAAAAAGAACGCTCGTATAAAAATATACTGCGACGCTCGTCATGAATTATTGAATGAAACGAACAAAGAAGAAGTATATAACGATGTGCTTACATTCATATTTGAGTAAATTATAAGAAGAATAACGCTTAATATTTCCTTTTAAGAGGGGTTAAGATATAAAATTTATAAAAACTTACAAAAATTTGTTGATTTTTTGGTTTGATTTTGATATATTATAAGAGCATTCATTGAGATAGCTTGATAAGCGAACATTAACAATTTAGTTTAACGGTTTCTAGTGCGAAACAGATAAATCGTGGGAGTTTAGCTCAGTTGGGAGAGCATCTGCCTTACAAGCAGGGGGTCATAGGTTCGAGCCCTATAACTCCCACCATTTT
>CAYJAP010000020.1:0-12698 GCA_964368425.1 uncultured Lachnospiraceae bacterium
TTGAGAAGGTTGCGCGAGTTTTTAAGAAAAAACCAGAAATTATTAATTTAAACAAAGAAATAGCTGATAAAGCGATATATATCTCAAATCATAGTGCGGCTAGTGGTCCGTTTTCTCTAGAGTTGTATTTTCCAAAATACTTTATCCCGTGGGGTACCCATGAGATGACAGAAGGATATATATCACGCTGGAAGTATCTGTACTACATATTTTATCAACAGAAACTCGGTTATGGTAAGTTCCGCTCTTTTATAATAGCGACACTATTTGCCATCATCTCAGGGATGTTGTATAGGGGAATGGGATTAATCCCTACGTATAAAGATACTCGGCTGATAAAGACATTTAGAAAAAGCATAAAGAAGCTAGATAACAACGAGCCTATTCTCATATTCCCGGAGAACTCTGATTATGGATATAAAGATGTTTTAGAGTACTACAACCCTGGGTTTGTGGTGCTATCCAAGATGTACTATAAGAGAACGGGTATTGATTTGCCGATTTATACTGTATACTACAGCAAAAAACATTCTAAGATGATTATAGAGCAGCCTGAATATGTTAATAAAATGGTTAAGCAAGGACTGTCTGACGAAGAAATAGCTGAATACTTTAAAAATAAAACAAACGATTTATATTTAAAATATGTGAACGAGCCTATTAATGAATCAACAGACAAAGAGTCGGTTAAAATAGATACAAAAGAGTAGTGGAGGATAAAACAAATGATTATTACAATCACTGGAAAGCCAAGTAGCGGTAAATCTTCTTACGCCAAATATATTGCTAATAAATATAAATTTAAATTAATTACTATTGGTGATATATTGCGCGAAGAGGCTGAGGCGAGAGGGTTGACAGTTTTAGAGATGAGTAAAGTGGCGGTGAAAGATCCATCGATAGATATAAAGATGGAAAGCGCTAATGCTAAGCTAGGGAAAGAGCTGGAGGGACAGAAAGTTATTTTTGACGGTCGTTTATCATGGAGATTTGTTCCTAAATCATTTAAGGTTTTCGTAGATTTACCAGATGACGAAATGGCAGAGAGAGTGATGGCCTCCGAGCGGCCAATATCAGAGAAGGGAAAAAGTAAAAAACAGGCAAAAGAGATGCTTAAGAAAAGATGGCAAGTAGAGAATGACAGATACATGGCTCTGTACGGTGTTAATAATTTAGACTTGTCGCAATACGACTTTGTTATAAATTCTATGAACAAAACTGTTGAGGAAGTGAGTGAGGAAATATACGCAGAGTATAAGGCTTTTGTGCGCAAGAGCAAGGAGAAGAAAAGTGTCTAAAGAATTTATCACCACAATTAAAAACAGAAGAAGTATCTATGTAATTGGTAAAGATATCGGGGTTTCTGACAAAAAGCTGCAATCGCTTGTCAGTAACGCGGTTAAATATACTCCAAGTGCGTTTAATATTCAAAGTTCTTGCGTTGTTCTTTTATTGGGTAAAGAGCATGACAAGTTATGGGATATCGTAAAAGAAACGTTAAAAAAGATTGTGCCGGCTACGGCATTTGTAAACACAGAAACAAAGGTAAATTCGTTTAAAGCTGGATACGGTACAGTGCTGTTCTTTGATGATACACAACTCACTGCAAAGTTGCAGAAAGATTATCCTTTATATAAAGACAGCTTTCCTATATGGGCAGAACAGGCGAGCGGGATGTTACAGTTTGCGGTATGGAATATTTTAGATGCGGAGGGGCTGGGTGCAACTCTACAACATTACAATCCTTTGATAGATGATGAAGTGAAGAAGACGTGGAAGGTTCCAGCACATTATAAATTGATTGCTCAGATGCCATTTGGTAGTGTGTTGAAAAAAGCAGGTAAGAAAGAGTTCAGAGATATTTCTGAGCGTTTGAAGGTTTTCAAATAATACCCCGTATATTGTTGGGAAATTGTTTGAAAATAAACAAAGGAGAAAATTATGAATAGAAAGACGATTATTATAACGGGTGCGGCTAACGGTATAGGTAAAGCCATTGCTCAGTTATTTGTGAAAGAGGGGTGGTTCGTAGGGGCACTCGATTTAGATGAAAAGGGATTAGCCATTCTCAAGAAGGAGTTGGGGGCTAGCAACTGCTTTACCCATGTATGTGATATTACTCAAGAGGAGAGTGTAGCGACTGCGGTTGCTGGATTTGCAAAAGTAACAGGTTCTCGTCTAGACGTGTTGTCTGCGAATGCGGGTATACTGTTCCAAGGAAATTTTGAGAAATACACTCCGGCACAGTACAGAAAGCAGATAGAGGTTAACGCGTTTGGAACGGTTAATACGATATATCAATCCTTAGACTTATTGAAAAAGACACCGAGTTCGAGAATAGTGATTACCTCCAGCTCAAGTGCTTTATATGGTATACCTAACTTTGCAGTGTACAGTGCGACAAAAGGGTTTTTAAAGAATCTAACAGAAGCATTAAGCACGGAATTTAGTCCTTTCGATATCAAGGTGTCGGATGTACTGCCATTATTTGTAAGTACTGCTATGATGGATGGAATTGAAAAGAAATACAGGGCTAATCATACGGCTGATGAAGTGGCGAAAGTCGTATACAAAGCAGGAACTACAGGACGCAAAAGACATTATTTGATGGGCAGACAGTTAAAGGCACTTTCCTTTTTGAGTAGGTTCTTACCTGTGAAAACGGTAGAAAAAATAATAAAAGGAAACCTTAAAATTAAATATTAACAATAAACAACGGTACATCATAAAATAAACTTAGGAAAAAGTATGCAAAAGAAGAAAAAGGAAGACAGATACGCCCTAGGTATAAAGGCGATGCTATGTGGTATGGTTATAAACTTTATTTTAAGTTTAGCCAAAATTATCACAGGTTTTGTTTCAGGAATCCTTGTGTTGGTAGCCGATGGCTTTCATAATTTGTTTGATACCGGATTTTTGATTGTGTCTATCTTCAGTTTTAAATACGCCAATAAACCCGCAGATAAAGAGCATCCGTTTGGTCATCAACGGCTAGAACATGTGTCGTCACTTATTCTTTCAACAGTCCTTATGGTGGTGGGTATAGACGTTATAATTGAAGCTATAGGAAATCTTATTTCCACGCCTGCCTTAGAGATAAATATTATAGCATTAATAGTTATTTCGGTATCCGCAGTATGTAAAATAGGGCTAATTATATTATATTCTTTAGTTAATAAGAGAGCAGCTTCACTGACTATAAAAGCATCGCTACTAGATAGCGTGGCAGATATGTCGACATCAATAGTTATATTAGCTAGCTTGCTGATTTCAGTCTACACAGGGATGTATCTCGATAGTTATCTGTCATTGTTAGTTGCGGGACTGATATTATTTAACGCCATAAAGATAATGCAGTCATCCGCACATGAGCTGATAGGTCCACGACCTACAACTAAGTTGAGAAACTCTATTGCACGTCGATTACGGAAACACGTTGAAATCAAAAGCTTACATGACCTTGTGATTCATAATTATGGGGACAACAATATGTATGTATCGGTACACGTGGTGCTGGCGCATAACCATACGCTAGAAGAAACCAATGCTATTACAGATAAAATTATCGAAGATTTTAAGAAAGATAATATCAATATAGTTCTACAGGTAGAGGGCGAACAAGAGTGTTGCAAAAATAGTTAATATGCTAGTGATATTAGAAGAAAAAAATTGAGAACATATCTCAATTTTTTGTTTTATATCAGATATTTATTATTTGTAACGCCTACAATAGCAGTTAACATTAATATTAGCAAACAAATATTTTTTTAACCCATTAGCAATACTAGTTGTGCATATTAGTTACTACTTTTTTATAGAAGTGAATGCGTCGTTACCAAAGTAAACGGAAGATGTCTGGTTTTCGCTTTCTATCTTCATCAATCGGTTGTACTTTGCAACCCTGTCGCTTCTTGAGGTAGAACCCGTTTTTATCTGTGTAGAGTTTGTTGCTACTGCTAAATCGGCTATTGTTGTATCCTCAGTTTCTCCTGAGCGGTGAGAGATGACTGTCGTAAAACCAGCATCCTGAGCCATTTTTATTGTATCCAAGGTTTCTGTTAGCGAACCGATTTGGTTTAGCTTTATAAGAATGGAATTGATAGCTTTTTTCTGAATACCTTGTTGTAGTCTTTTACTGTTGGTTACAAGCAAATCGTCACCCACTATTTGTACTTTATGTCCCAGTTTTGCAGTTAACTTTGTCCAAGATTCCCAGTCTTCTTCTCCAAGAGGATCTTCTAGAGAGATTATAGGATACTTTTTAACCAGTGACACCCAATAATTTATCAACTCTTCCTTAGTGAATGCAGTTTTGCTTTTAGGCAGAAGGTACGAACCATCTTCTTTTGCCCATTCACTTGCTGCTGCGTCTAATGCGATTACAATGTCCTTACCGGCTTTGTACCCCGCTACTTTTATAGCTTCTAAAATCTTATCCAGCGCTTCTTCCGGTGTAGAGAGGTTAGGAGCGAATCCGCCTTCGTCTCCTACCGCAGTAGATAGATTCTGGTTATGTAATATCTTTTTGAGGTTATGGAAAACTTCTGCACACCATCGGATACCTTCTGTGAAAGAAGGTGCTCCAATCGGCATGATCATAAACTCTTGGATATCTATATTATTAGAAGCGTGAGCTCCACCATTTAGTATGTTACACATAGGAACGGGCAGAGTGTATTTATGTGATGTGCTAAGATACTTGTAAAGTGGCATTTTCTTTGCGTTCGCCACTGCTTTCGCTACCCCTACAGATACGGATAGTATTGCGTTAGCTCCGAGGTTGGATTTGTTATCGGTACTATCGAGGGTTAGCATAATCTCGTCTATATTGCGTTGTTTCGAAGCATCTTTACCAATTAACGCCTGTCGTATGTCATGGTTGACGTTTGCAACCGCAGCCAGCACCCCTTTACCAAGGTATCTGGACTTGTCATTATCTCGTAGTTCTACCGCCTCAAATAGCCCCGTGCTTGCTCCTGACGGAACAGCACTTACGCCTATCGCTCCGCACTTCAACAACACTTCTGTTTCTATCGTCGGATTACCACGAGAATCAAGAATCTCTCTCGCTACTATATTTTTGATTTTATATTTTCCCATAACTTCTCCTTATATCTTGATAAGATTTATTTTTCTCGTTTTACTCTCTTTATAAACTTGTTGTAAGAAAGGCATGCCTGTTTGGGCGCCCACCTTTGTTATTTTAAGCCCCGCACAGAAGTTTGCAAACTCCAACGCTTCTCGCAGTGATCGTGATGGCTCATAAGCTAGTAAGAACGCTCCGAGAAAGGTGTCTCCAGCTCCCGTTGAGTCCTTTAGTGGAAAAGGGATAGCTGGAATGTGCTGGACTTTATTATCTTCATAGAAGAAAACTCCGTCGCCTCCCTTTGTGAGAATCAGTCGTCCGTTATATTCCTTTAGCGTTTGTGTTTCAGTCGTAAAGCGTGGCAAATGTGCAATCTCAACCTCGTTCACTATTAGAAAAGCACTGTCGTCAATCAATCGTTTATCAAAAGCGGTGACAGGGGAGGGATTTAGCACGAAAGGCTTGTTTTCTTTTTTACATATCTTAGCTACATAGCTAATAACTGATTGAGGAACTTCCAGCTCTGCTGCAACAATATCAGATGCAAGGAGTTGTGGTTTTATACTGTCTATATATTTCTTACTTACTTTTCCATTAGCTCCGGGTACTACTACAATGGCGTTAGTGTTAGCTCCTGTACATATATTTGCTATACCACATGTTTCGTTTGCTAGCGAAGATATATTTTTAACATTCACTTTTTCTTTTTTTAGATTAGCAAGCGCTCTTTTGGAGAAATCATCATCACCGACATTTGCAAACAACGTTACTTCTGCTCCCAATCGCGCACAGGCAACCGCCTTGTTCGCGCCTTTTCCTCCGTGAGTAATGACAAAACTGTCGCCAATCACTGTTTCTCCCGGTCGAGGAAGTTGTTTGGTTTTAGCAATAAAATCTGTATTAACGCTACCGACGATTGCTATCTTTTTCATGATCACTCCTTATTTGTATAGTTGTTTTAGTATAAACTTCTCTATTTTACTAGTATTTAGCGGAACATCCATAATGAATGTATGCTTTCCTTTTTTATCCCACTGTGCAAAAGACTGCCCGTAAGTTTCTTTTTTCTTGTCGGTTTCTATTACAAAGTTTCCTTTTTTTGTTTTAAATAATCCTTTCTTTAACATGTGCGCTACTAACACCGTGTCATGCTGACAAAAACTATCTGGAAACCCCGGCTCATTGCCCCCTAGATAAAGTTCTGTAATGAATTTATGGATAGGGTTGCTTGAATTTACTCGATCTTTTATTGCGTTCTTGCACACACGAATGTTATTACCAATTTCTACAGGAGCTATTACCAACGGAATACCTGATGTTAGCATGTAATGTGCCGCTTCTGGATCCCATAAAAAGTTGAATTCTGCTAACGGAGTATATTGCCCGTTCTGGTCTTCTCGTGCAGCTTTTTCTTTACTCTTGTGCCCTGTATAAACCTTGTTGCCCTTACCGTATAAAGAACCGCCCATCATGTACACCGTTTCGATACGAGATTTGTATTCAGGATGTGCAATTAAAAATGCAACAATGTTTGTGCAAGGTCCTAGAGTTAATATAGCAATTTTCTGCTTAACCTCGTCGAAGACTTTTTTAATAGCCGATACAACGTCTTGTTTAAGTGGTTTTTTCTTTACGGTCGGTATCTTGTATATGTCTCCCAAACCGCTTTCTGCGTAGATAAAGGAAGCATCTAACCGCGCAGTTCCATCTAGCGGAGTGTTGTATCCTTGCACAACAGGAATATCTTTATTCAGTAGTTGAGTAATAAGTAAGAGGTTTCTCGTTGTGCTTTTAACATCTACGTTGCCTCCGTTGGAAGCCAGTAGTTTAACGTCAAATTTATTTGACATAATTGCCATAATCACTGCTGCGGAATCGTCTAAGCCTGGGTCAGCGTCGATAATTAAAGGTATTTTTTTCATAAGTTTCTCCTACTTTTTATTAGTACCAGTTGTTTTTTCTTTTTTAGGTTTAAGCAAGTGTGCGACACCAACAGCATCGTTCACTGGCAAGCTAAAACAAATCCCACGACCTTCCTCTTTTGCTCGAGAAACATCGCTGATGACTTTCATTATTTTATTTTTTTCTTCCGTTTTGACTAGTGTTAGAATTAGTTCCTTTTCTGGGAATATGGTAATTCCCATGAAAGAATCCACCTCATGCTGAGCAGTTCCTCTAGCTGTCATGACTGTTCCGCCGGATGTTCCTGCTGCTCTAGCAGCATCTACTATATAATCGGAGTAGCCTTTATTTACAATCGTTATAATCAAATCATATTTATTTTTTGCCCTCATTGCTTATCTCCTTATATTTTATCTTTAACATATCCAACATATCGCTACTTGCGCTGTTAATAGGTAGTGTCATAGCAAGCCCGTTTGTCGGTATATATAGATGAAGCTCTTTCGCAATTTCATCTAATAACTCTTCTGAGTGGTGGATGTTTATTATGGCGATAACTAAATCTCTATCAGTGATTCCAAATCCGAATATTTCCGCGATGTTAGATTCTGCAGTACCTTTCGCTAAACAAATAAGGTGGTATTGAGAATCCCACTTATTCAGTATCTTTATAACGTTTTTTCCTTTCCCTCTATCGGTTACGGCTATCAGCATTTCGATAGGGGCTAACACTTTTTTACTATCCATCTTTACCTCGTTAATAGTCAAACTCGATTATTCGTACATCAGCTCGTTGTCTTGGTATAACAGGTACTGGCTTTTTCTTGCGATGTGCAAGTTTATATATCAAGCCCAATATCTGTATGGCCAATATAGGTATAGCGGCAACGATAGCAAGATTGCCGAACGAGTTGAGAGTGACGTTTGTACCTAGTGTTTGGCACGTTCCCATAATGAACGGAAGAACAAAAGCCGACGACATTGTTCCGCAAGCTACTCCACCCGAATCAAAAGATATGCCCGTAAACATCTCAGGCGTAAATATTAACAGTGCTAAGATTACTACGTAAATAGGCACAATGATGTACAAGAAAGGTATATCGTACATCGCACGTATTACCGCGAGAGCAAAGGCGATAGAGACCCCTATGGATATTGTTATCATCATCGTTTTGCTCCGGATAAGTCCGCCAGTTAAATCTTCTATTTGTTTATTTAGTATGTGGACAGAAGGTTCGGCGATTATCATAAACAAACCCATAACGATTGCTATTGGGATAAGTATCCAGTTGTAACTCAACGCAGATATTTTATTTCCTAACAACACTCCCATAGGAAGAAGTCCTGAAGTTACTCCTGTCAGAAATATTACAATACCAACATATGTGTACAGTAATCCAACAATAATCTGTGCAAGCTGTTGCACAGGAGTTTTAATTTTTTTATCAAACTGGAATAGAAAGAATATAATCGTGATTGGAACTAATACTGCAGCAACGTCCACCATAAATTCTAAACTCACCGCTCCCATTCGTGTAAATATTTCCCCAAAGTTTTTGAAGGGAACTGCCTCTAATACTTTTGCTGCAATTTCGGACTTAGGAGAAAATAATCCCATCAACATTACTGCGATGATAGGTCCTGTAGAGCATAATGCTATTGTTCCAAAATTATCGTTTTCCGATGTTTTTCCTGTTTTAATAGAAGATATACCAAAACCAAATGAGACGAGAAATGGTACAGAAACTGCTCCGGTAGTTACTCCACTTGCATCAAATGAGATGGGTACAAATGTGTTTGGAACGAAGAATGATAGCACCAAGATAAGTGCGTAGCAGCCGCCTAGCAACCATCCTAGTGGAATGTTGAAAATAGTTCGTAAAATGGCTATTGCTAAGAATATACCTGTACCAAGCGCAACAACTCCCATGAACACCCATTTATTTATGCTAGCTACCTGAGCGGCTAATACTGCTAGGTCTGGTTCCGCTATAGTAATCACAATCCCTACTACCAGACTGGTGACAACCATCATCCATATTTTTTTACTTTTACTGATTGATGTGCCAATTTTTCTACCTATTTTGAGCATAGAATTATCTGCGCCTAACGTGAAAAGCCCCATGCCCAAAACTAGTAGGAGGGCACAGAATAGTAGATTGAAAATGTAGTTAGTTTCTATGTTAACAATGGTGAGGGAAAGAAATATTATTATTCCAACGAGAGGAATAATAGATAGGCTAGATTCTTTGAGTTTATTCAGTAGTACTTTGTTCACATAAAACCTTCAAATTTTGTTAATTAATTATATTGTTTCTCATAAGTTAAGTCAAATAAAGAAAAGAAATATATGCTTTTCGGCACATATTCCCTCATTTTATTTCATAGGAAGAAGTTCGTCAATGGTGTATTCTTTTAAGTCCGGATACTTTCCATATATTATTTTTATATTTGGATACATTTCAGCGAACATTTGTCTGCAAATTCCGCAAGGAGTAACAACTTCAATTTCGTGGACCACTTTCAGATACTTAACAGTTATGCAGTATGCCAATTCTCGTTCTTGATGGGCTCTTGCGTTACCCGTCGCTACAGGTTCTGCACACACACTATGCCACCATGGAACGTTCACGCCGACGTACATCTTTCCATCTTTTGTAGCAACCACGGAGCATGCTACACTCCTATCGCCTACTAAATCTCTATTTTTATATACCGTATCGTACGCTAGTTCGTACATGTCTTTTATGATCTTTTTCATATTCACTCCTGTATATTTAAGGTAACATAATCTGATTTATTATGTCAAATTATTCGCACATATAAACATGTTACTTCGCCACTTAACAAAAAAGCGAATATTTTCATAAATAAGTAGGAAGAGATATAACGGGAGGGCCGTATGACATTTAGAGAGTTGCAAGATGATATTCTTACGCTTAGTGATTTACCAGATGTAGATTTTTTCACGGTAGGGTATAGTATGATGGGTAAACCCATTTACGGAGCACACATAGGGAGTTACGAGGGAAACCAAATACTAATCGAGGGAGGGATACATGCCAGAGAATATCCAACAGCACTACTGCTGGTGCAGCAGGTAAAACATCTAAAAAATGCATCTTTTAGAGGGGGAATGTACTTCATTCCGCTAACCAATCCTGATGGGGCACAAATTGTGTTAGAGGGTATTAACTGGTTAGATTGTGAAAAGCAGAGAGGGTATTTATCGTCTGTAAATAATGGAAGTGTAGATTACTCACAATGGAAAGCGAATGCTAATGCAGTAGATTTAAATGTTAACTTCGACGCTGACTGGGGTGGAGGTGCTCAAAATGTTTTTTGTCCCGCTCCAGGGAATTTCGTGGGATATTATCCCAATAGCGAGCGAGAGGTGAGAAATCTTATCGATTTCACTGAAAAAATCTCTCCGGCTTTAACATTGTCTTATCACTCTAAGGGAGAGGTAATATACTACGGTTTTACAGGGTTAACGCCTGAGCAAATAGAACGAGATTTGAAAATAGCTAACGCAATATCAGAGGAGACAGGGTATCAGGTAATCCGGACTTCTCAGAGTACTGGGGGATATTCTGACTGGGTATCTCGACATCTCGAAGTGCCGGCGTTTACCATTGAAATTGGCGCTTATTCTCTTCCGACGCCATTACCGATTGAAGCGATGCCGGAGATATATGAGAAAAACAAAGATGTCCCACTTGTTGCATTGAGGGCTTATGAAAATATTTTGACTACTAGCAGAGTTTTTAAGTTGTTCAATAATCCTTTTCTAAAACGATAAATTTTTATAAAGCTAGCCTACGGATGTGATATAATATTCTCAGTGGAGATGTTAGATATTCTAAATGCAGATAATAGGTGATATAATATCTTAACAGGGGTTATATGAAATTTTACGAGAGTGCTAATTTATCATTAAAACAGATGGCTATACGGGGGACAGTAGCGTCACTACTTCTCATATTATTTTTACTAGCTATATACCTACCTCTAAAGCTAACGGGTGCTCTAAGCACTATTACCAGTCCACTGGATTTGAAAAATCTTATTTTATCAGGTGGCGGCTGGAGTTTATTGTTGTTCGCAGTGATACAGTTTTTACAGGTTACTTTTATTCCTCTGCCGGCTATAATCACTACTACAGTGGGGACGTTGATATTCGGACCTTGGATTACATTATTGATTAGTACAATAGCCGTGATGGCGGGAAGTATCTTCGCATTTTGGCTAGGTAGAAAGTTTGGAAGGACACTGTTATTCTGGGTAACTGGTGAAAGAAAAGGAAGGGTGTTAATCAATAAAGTCTCAAAAGGAAAATATCTATTTTTCCTGATGATGTTGTTTCCTTTCTTTCCTGATGATGTATTGTGTATAGTTGCGGGAGTTACAAAAATGAGTTATTCCTTCTTTATCGTAACAAACATTATTTGTCGTCCGCTTGCACTGTTACCGATTTGTTTTATGGGAAGCGGAGAGATAATTCCCTTCACAGGCTGGGGGATACCTGTTTGGATAGTCTTGGGAGGGATCATGTTAACACTTTTCTTTCTGAGTGTAAGATACCAGCCGCAAATTGAGAAAAAACTATCCAGATTTGCATTGATAAGAGAAGTTGGTATGGCGGAGTTCAATAAAAGACCGAGCGTCATAATTAAGAAAAGATATTACAAACTACAAGCAATGAAAATAAAAAGCACCTAAACGGTGCTTTTTAGTTTATGTTTATTTTTAATCCGTGTCTATAAATTCCCACATCAGAGAAGTTGTAGGTATAATGCTTTTATTGAATCCTTTCGCTGCTATTAACATGTTTCCAAAAGGAAATACGTCGTCTATATCTCGGTCTTGTAGTAATATTTCGAAGACGTCTTTCTTATACAATCCCAGCTCGTAAGAATGGGTGGTATTGACCACAAAATTGGCTGTCTTTGCATAGGGTGTAATATATTTATCTTCTGCTGCACAGACAGTCGGCCACGACTCCAGAGATTTCTCCAGCGTCGTATTTCTTCGTTCCACATCTCTTACTACCCGACGAATGAGTCTAACATCTCTATAATGTATAGCATCTTGTTTATATTTAAATCCACTTAAGGCATTGATATAAACTTTAAAGTATTTCTTAGTTCCGATAGCCTTTATTAGCAACGGGTTTAGCACATGTAGTCCTTCAAAAATTATCATAGAATTATCGTCAAACGTCATGTCAAACACTCCCGCATGGCTCTGTCCTGACTGGAAATCAAAGTGTGGAAATTTTGCTTTACCTGTTTCAAAAAGCTCCGAGAAACAATCTTTAAGCTGTTGTAAATTAACGGTCGTAACGTTGTCGTAGTCCCGCTGCCCGTTGGGGAGAAAAGGAGTATCCTCACGGCTTATAAAGAAATCGTCCATAGATACAATCTGCACTTTTTTTCCCATGCGTTCAAAAATTTCTTTCAATAGTACCGCAGTAGTAGTTTTTCCGGCACAACTTGGTCCAGCCATTAACACAACTTTACACTGTTTCTTATTATATATCTTATGTACGAGAGTAAAAAGCTGAGCACGATAACTGCTTTCTGCTTTAGAAATTACATGTTTGATATCGTGAGACATCTCTTCATTAATTTTTATTAAATCAATAAAAGGTTTTTTAACTCGCATTTTTTCTCCGTAGTATTTTATTTTTTATAGTCCACTTATGGCT
>CAYJAP010000021.1:0-12479 GCA_964368425.1 uncultured Lachnospiraceae bacterium
TCGCTCTACGCTGATGGCGAAGGTTGGTCTGCGAATGTATTTGCACAGGATATGCACAACCTCGATCGCTTATATATAGGGGCGATGTTAGATGGGAGACTTGTGGCGTACGTCGGAATGAGTTATACGACAGATTCAGCAGACATTCTTAGATTGGGAGTTATGAAAGATTTCCAGCGCAGACATATAGCGACTGACTTATTGCAGTACGCGTTCAAAGTATTGGTTGCAAAAAAGATCAGAACGGTGATGTTGGAGGTTGATTCACATAATATTAAGGCGATAGGATTGTACGAAAAATTGAGGTTTAAACAAATCTCGGTGCGGAAGAATTACTACGGGAAGGGTAAAGACGGATTAATCTATTCGTTAGAATTATACAGATAAAGGGCGGTGTAAGCCCTTTTTTGTAACAAAAATAATAGCGATATAATATATAAAGGTATGAAGAATACATACAATTTGAATATAGTGATTTCCGGTAGCGGAAAGCCCATCGTTTTTTTGCATGGGTGGGGAGGAAACCACAAAAACTTCCTTTATTTCCAACAACGGCTGTGTAAAAAATATAAAGTTATAAACTTTGATTTGCCTGGATTTGGTGAAAGTGGCATTCCTATAGAGGGCATGGGAATCTATGAATATGCTGAGATAGTATATCTTTTTCTGCGAGAAAACAATCTTAAGAACATCACCTTAGTGGGACATTCTTTTGGGGGTAGGATAGCTATCATACTAGCTTCAATGTTCGATTTAGACGTGCAGAAGCTCGTGCTTATAGACGCTGCTGGATTGAAACCTAGATATAATTTGTTAACCCAATTACGTATTTTAAACTATAAAACAGTCAAGGGTTTGGTACATGCTAAAATCCTGCCAGCCTCTGTTTTAGATAAATATGGTAGTGAAGATTATCGTGAGTTGAATCCTCAAATGAAAAAAATATTTGTGAAAGTAGTAAATCAACATTTAGATTATCTATTGCCTGACATAGCATGTGAGACATTAATTGTGTGGGGAAAGAAAGATAAGAGCACTCCTTATCACATGGCAAAAAAATTACAAAAAGGGATAAAAAATGCTGGGCTAGTAGTATATAAGGATGCTGGACATTTCTCATATATAGAACATAAAGAGAATTTTTTATCGGTGTTGCAATCTTTTCTTGAGAGTTAATATATTGCATAAAAACCGCTATATATTGTGCTATTATAGTACTATGCATAGTACTGATTTTGTTCTAGGTTTCTACTACTGTGTGAGATGAGTGATACATAGAGTAACAAAAAAAATACTTTACCCATATATAATAAAAATTCTAATAGGGGTGGGTTATAAAAACTTATCAGATTATTTTTATTGTGGTTTTTCTGCTTTTGAACTCTGCGATGCTCTTGAATGAAGGTGCAAAGTTTATTCGGTTGTTGCAGTTGAACGGATACAAATTATGGGCAACGCTTAAACAGTTTCTTCAACCAGATGTTATGTTTTTATTTGTGTTCATGGTGTTATCCTCAGGGCTAATCTCTGCGGCATCATGGATATTTGTTTCATATAACGTGTCTCAGGTGTACAGCTTAATATTACTATCGGCGTATATGATAACTTTTCTCTTTCTCATACTCGATACGCATTTAGTAAAAGGGTTGGTTTTTACAAAGCGGGTGATAAGGTTATCTGTGTTGACATCGATAATATTCCTCTCCACGTTCGTAGCTGTAGAATTTGTGCTTTTCACATCTACAGAAGTACTCGCCTATGCCTTCGTTTGTGTGGTGCCGATTATAGGGTTTTTATCAATTATATTGGCAAGTGTGCTATTGTATCCTATTGAAAAAGCGATACAGTTGCAGTATAAAATTGCTGCAACAAATAAAATGAAAACATACGATGTGCTCACGATAGGAATTACCGGTTCGTATGGAAAAACGAGTACTAAGAATTTTCTCGATGTTATTTTGAGCGAAAAATATGTGGTGCTATCCACTCCAAAAAGCTTTAACACTCCTATGGGAGTAACAAAAACTATACTGAAGGATTTGAGAAATCAGCACGAGATTTTTATAGTAGAAATGGGTGCGGATAAGACAGGAGACATTGCCGAACTCTGTCGTATAGTGCCGCCTAAATATGGTGTCATAACTAGTGTTGGGTTACAACATCTAAAGACGTTTAAATCGATAGAAAATATCGAGAAAACGAAGTATGAAATAGTTGAAAGTTTGCCCAAGGACGGGATAGCATTTTTCAACCTAGATAATGATATTTGTTTGAAGTTATTTAATGGTTGCGGTTGGAAGAAAATAGGGGTTTCTACTCTGGGTATAACATCCTCTAAATCGCCTATATTACGTGCAAATAAGATACATACAGACGAAAATGGCATGTCGTTTTGCATAGTAAATGATGGGGTGGAGATAGAGTTCCATACCAAGGTGTTAGGTACACATAATATAACCAACATTTTGCTCGCATTAGCAATAGCGATTGAACTGAAATTAACTCCTCAGCAGATGATTAGAGGAGTGTCAAAAATTCGTCCTGTCCCACATAGATTGGAACTAAGTAATTTGCCTTCAGGAGACCTGTTGATAGACGATGCGTTTAATAGTAACATTGAAGGGTTTAAGAGTGCGTTAAACGTTGTGAACATGTATCAGAGAAGGAAAATAGTGGTTACGCCGGGAGTGATAGACTTGGGCTGTTTGCAGGAGGAAGAGAACTACATGCTAGGGCAAGAACTGGCGAGAGTTTCGGATAGGGTGGTGTTGGTTAAAAAGACTAACAGAGAGACGTTAAGGAGAGGTCTGATAGATGCTGGATTTGATAGAGATATGATAGAAGTCGCAGATAATTTCGAACAAGCACAAAAGATTTATTCTAAGTGGTTGGACGGTAAAAGCATTGTGCTTTTAGAGAACGACTTGCCAGATAACTATAGTTAAAATAAAGGAGATTTTATGAAGCAAAATTTAGCAGTCTTGTTTGGTGGAGAGAGTGTAGAACACGAAATATCTATTATCACTGCTTTGCAAGCAATAAAAAATGTAGATGAAAATAAGTATAATGTTATCCCTGTGTACATAAAAGATAGCGTCTGGTATACGGGAGAAAGTTTGTTGAACGTTAATACTTATAAAAGCAAAAAGATAAAAGCAAAACAAGTTTTTATGTTGCCAAACAATAAATTTTTGTACACCAAAGAAGTATTTATAAAAAAATATAAGTACATAGATGTCGCACTATTGTGTTTTCACGGCAATAACGGAGAGGACGGTTGTATACAAGGATTGCTTGAGTTAAACCATGTTCCTTACACATCGGCTGGAGTGATGGGGAGTGCATTAACGAGCGATAAAGCATTTTTTAAATTGATTCTGCACTCCTTTAATATTCCCAACGCGAGAGGACATATATTGTATAATTATGAGTACTATTCAAACATGGGAAATAGTCTGAAGTTAAGGGGTAAAATAGCATTTCCAGTTATAGTAAAACCTGCGACGTTAGGTAGTAGTATCGGCATAAAGATATGCAAAAACAACGCTCAATTTTTAGAGGCACTAGAGCTTGCATTCTCGCTAGATAAGAAGGTTTTGATTGAAGAGTATTACAGTAATATTAAAGAAGTTAATTGTGCGATACTGGGATATGGAGATGATGTCATTATCTCAGCAGTAGAAGAAGTTGTGAAATCTGATGGATTGTTGTCGTTTGAAAATAAATATATGAATAACAAAAAACAGGGAATGGCGAGTGCAAAAAGAAAAATTCCTGCAGAAATATCTGATGAACAGATGGAGCAAGTGAAGGAACTTTCGAGAAAATTATTTTCTATATTTGAACTAAAGGGTGTGGTGCGCTGCGATTTTATCATCACCAGCAACGGAGATGTTTTGGTTAACGAGTTGAATTCTATACCGGGTTCATTAGCTTTTTATCTCTTCGAACCTGCAGGTATACCATATAAAGATTTGATAAACAAAATGATAAAATACGCATACATTGCAAATAGTGAGAGTGCGAAGATAAATCGCCATTTCATTAATAATATTTTAGACAATATAGTGGGAAAAGAAGGCACAAAAGGTTAAATATTTTGTAGTTTGGTGCGTACACTTTTTTTGATAGACTCGTTGGGTATCAGGTGAGATACCCCCAGTAAACTTACTCGTTCAGCACTCGTGAAAAAACAGTTATTTAATCTGAAAGTGTGTAAAATGGCAAACCCGCCGTTTTTTCCCGCTTGCGAGTAGATAGGAACGCCGCTTTCTTCTAACACGTTTATGTAGCGATAAATTGTGCGTATGCTAAAATCGTACTTCTGAGATAAGTACTTTGCGGTTACAAATTCTTTGTTTAATAATGTTAGTAAAATACCAAAAATAACGTTTGTCTGCATGTCAACTGTCCTATATAATTACCATATTTTACCAGCAAAACATCTCTTTGTCAAACATATGTTCTAGTTTTTATCTCTATTTTCTACTATTACTTTCACAATATTATCTGCTCCAGCAAGTATATTTTGAGTGCGGATATTTTCTTTATATGTGACTGACAGCTCTTTAAGATTTGTTAACGATTTCAATAGCGTTTCTTTTGATAGGTTCTCTTGATACAACACAGAACACAGGTTTTTTTTCAGCAACTCTTGTACGTTCTCGAGCTGATCTCCTCTCGATTCAGTTTTAGGCAGGGGAATGAGCAACATAGGTAGATTGAGGGCAAGAAGTTCGAAGATAGTGTTGCTTCCCGCTCGAGAGATAACCACATCACAGTTCTGATACAAGGCTCCCATCTTGTTAGAATATTCTATTTGCACGTAATTTGCTTTTTTTATACTGGGATTATTTTTGCCTTTTCCTGTTAAATGTATAACATTATATTCTTTCAGCAACTCATCTAAACTCTCTACAACACACTCGTTTATTCTTTGCGCGCCTGTACTCCCACCCATTATCAATAGACAAGGTTTGCTGTTGTTAAATTGATACTGAGGAGGTTGTTTTTGCAGTATACTTGGCTGAATCGGCGAGCCTGTAAAGACACCTTTTTTACCAATCTTCTGTGCGGTTGCTTCAAAACTACAACACATAACTTTACATTTTCTTAATATCAATTTATTTGCTAGTCCCAGTGAAAAATCGCTTTCATGACCTATAACAGGTACTTTTTTCGCTCCGAATACAACGGGCACAGCCACAAAGCCGCCTTTAGAAAATATCACGTCGGGTTGTAGTTTTTTTATTATCTTTTTGCTTTCACTAATCCCGGCAATTAGTTTGAAAGGAATAAGTAGGTTCGAAAGAGTAAGCTTCCGTTTCAGTTTTACAGTAGTTATTTCATGATATTTGATTTGCGGATATTTGCTGATAATTTCTTTCTCTATACCTGTTTTACTACCGATATAATGTATCTCATCGAAAAGCTTTTCCAGTTGTGGTAAAAGGGCGATATGTGGAATGACGTGTCCACCTGTTCCGCCACCTGTTAATATTATTTTGCTCAAAATAAATCTCCTTGAATGTGTTTAGAAAATAATTTCTTACATAAGATTAGTATGTTGAAGTGCGTTTTCTTAATACATATTTTAGCTAAAAACCACCTTAAACTTTCTTATTAGGATATTCTAAAGAATGGAATTAAACAGGTTATTTTATTTGGATTTTTTTAGTGTTATGTTATAATAGGTACGCAAACGTTTACTTTTTACGTGAATTTGGAGGATAATTTGGCGAACTATAATAGTAAAGACATTTTGGTTTTAGAAGGTTTGGATGCAGTTAGATTGCGTCCTGGAATGTACATAGGAACGACTGGTGCGAAAGGTATGCATCACTTGTTATGGGAGATTGTAGACAACTCCGTCGATGAGATTTCCAATAATTATGGTAATAAAATAACTATCACAATGCACAAAAATAATTCTATTACTGTCGAGGATAACGGTAGAGGTATACCGGTAGATAAGCATCCGAAACTAAAGGTAAGTGGAGTGCAGGTCGTGTTCACACAGTTGCATGCAGGTGGTAAGTTTAACAACGATAACTACGCTTACTCTGGTGGTTTACACGGGGTAGGAGCGAGTGTTACTAACGCATTATCTAAATGGCTCAAGGTAACTGTACATCGTGACGGGTACGAGTATTTCATGGAGTTCAACTCGATAGAAAAGGGAAAAACTGTGGTTGGAGGTGTACCGGTTGCACCACTGGCACAGCTTAAGAAAAGCAAAAGAAGTGGCACGATAGTAACGTTCCTTCCAGATGAGAAAATATTTAAAGAAGTAAGATTTGACTACGACACCATTCGTAAAAGAATAAAAGAGCTTGCTTTCCTAAATAAAGGAATGGAGGTTGAACTCATCAATGAAAATGTTAAAACGGAAGAAGGATATCAGTCACAAACATACAAGTTTGAGAAAGGTCTTGTAGACTTTATTAAAAGCATTAACACCAGTAAAGAATTAATAAATAAAGAGCCAATATACATCGAAGGAAAATCTTCAATTGTGGATTTGAGATTGGCGATACAGTATACCAATGATTATGCGGAATCGATTTATAGCTACGTAAACAACATTCCAACGAATGAGGGTGGTACTCACGAGACAGGTCTGAAGAGTGCTATAACCAGAGCGCTTAACGATGTTGCACGCGAGAACGGATTGTTGAAAGAAAAAGATATAAACTTAATGGGTGAGGACTACAGAGAAGGTCTAGCCGCTATCTTATCTATCAAGATGAAAACAGTACAGTTTGAAGGGCAAACAAAAGCTAAGTTAGGAAACCCTGAAGCGAAGACTGAAGTCGAAACAATTGTCTATACCGCCTTAAAAGATTATTTTTCATCAGGCAAGACAAAGAAAATTTTGACAGACATTCTGACAAAAGCGAAAGGTGCTGCGAAAGCACGTGAAGCAGCGAAGAAGGCAAAAGAGGTAATGCGCCAGAAAAACAGTGTGGGCACATACAGTTTGGTAGGAAAATTGAGTAGTTGTACAGGCAAAACGGCGAGCAAAAACGAGTTGTTTATAGTTGAGGGAGATAGTGCGGGCGGTAACGCGAAACAGGCACGAGACAGGAGCTTCCAAGCGATACTACCGTTGAAAGGAAAACCTCTTAACGTAGAGAAAAAACGTATAAACCAAGTGTTGGAGAATGAAGAAATTGTTACCATTATCAGTGCTTTGGGGGCAGGTATAGGTGACGATTTTGACATTTCTCAGTTAAAGTACAACAAAGTTATTATACTTGCCGATGCTGACCAAGACGGTGCACACATACGGGCAATATTATTAACTTTCTTCTACAGATACATGCGTGAACTTGTAAGCGAAGGACATGTTTACATCGGTATTGCGCCACTGTACAAAGTGTACAAGAAAGGCTTTGAAGAGTACGTTTATCATGAAGACCAGTTAGAAAGCATCATCAAAAAGTGTGGTGCAGGATATGCGATCCAAAGATACAAAGGATTGGGAGAAATGACGGCTGAGCAGTTATCGGAAACTACCATGACTCCTGAAAAAAGAATATTGGTACAAGTTAGATTGGACGACATTGAGGAAGCAGAAACTATGATAACTACTTTAATGGGAGATAACGTTGAGGCTCGTAAACAGTATATTACTGAGAACGCTAACTTTAATAAAGATACTAAATTTGACAAAATCGGAGATGTAAATGAAGCGCGGAGATAATAAGAATATTGAAGAAAAGCAAAAAGAATACGTGATAAAACCAGTCGAAAGAGTCATTCACGAGAGCATGATGCCGTACAGTGAGTTCGTTATAATGGACAGGGCGTTACCTCGTGTAGAAGACGGGTTGAAACCTGTACAGAGAAGAGTGTTATTTAGCATGCTTGAAGTGGGAGTGTTGCCTGATAGACCATATCGTAAGAGTGCAAGGATTGTTGGTGATTGTATGGGTAAATACCATCCACACGGCGACAGAAGTATATATGATACAATGGTTCGTCTAGCACAACCTTTTAACATGAGTGAAATGTTAGTTGATGGGCACGGAAACTTTGGTTCGGTAGATGGAGATAATGCTGCTGCGATGAGATACACTGAAGCACGACTTTCCCCAATATCCCTTGAGTTATTGAAAGATATAGAAAAAAACACCGTAAAGTGGCGCTGGAACTTTGACGATAGCCGTAAAGAGCCAGACATGTTACCGGGACGTTTTCCAAACTTGTTAGTTAATGGTTGTACGGGTATTGCGGTAGGTTTAGCTACAAATATTCCTACTCATAATTTGGGAGAAGTCATTGATGGTGTGGTAGCATTTATCGACAACAAAGAAATAACTTTGTCCGAGATGATGCAGTTTATTCCTGCGCCTGATTTTCCTACAGGTGGATATTTGTTGAGCAGTTCAGAGTTTAATAAAGTTTATGAAACGGGAAAGGGTAGGTTGATACTACGCGCGAGAATTAATATAGAGAAAGATGAAAACGGGAAGAAAAATATCGTTATCACCGAAATCCCTTATAACGTCAATAAAAGTGTGTTGCTACAAAAAATAGCGAAAGTCAAACAAGACGACGCTACTGGCTTTTTGTCTACCATATATGAGATTGTTGACGAAAGCGATAGAATGGGTACGAGAGCAGTTATCAAGTTGAAAAAAGATGCTAACGTAGATGCCATTCTAAGCATACTATATGCTAAGACAGATTTACAAACCACTTTTAATGCAAACATGGTAGCGATAGCTGACGGTAGGCCAAAATTGCTTAATTTGATGGATATTATTTCTTACTACGTTAATTACCAACAACAAGTGGTTTATCGTAGAACTAAGTATGATTTAGAATCATGTCTAAAGAAAGAACACATTTTAGACGGTTTATACATAGCAATTTGTAACATCGATGAGGTTATAAAAATAATAAAAACAAGTAAAACAGTTTCCATTGCTAAAACAAGTTTAATGGAGAGGTTCTCGCTTTCTGATGTACAAGCACAGGCGATATTAGACATGAGATTGGCTCGGTTGACAAGTTTAGAGATAGACAAGCTGGTTGGCGAATTAAAAAATCTCAAGAGATTAATAAGAGAGTATACCCAAATATTGAAGAATCCACAGATGCAGATGGATATTGTGCGTAAAGAAATTTTGGAAATAAAAGAAAGATATTTGACTCCACGTAGAACACAGATAATTGATGACGGACAGGGAATCACTGAAATAACTAATTTTGTGTTAGATAAGCAAGAAGAGCTGTACATAATATTCACGCCAGAAGAGACGGTTAAAAGTGTTCCGAAGAAGAGTTATAACCTTGCGACCAGAGAGATTAACGAAAACTCTGTAGTTACAGATATAGCTGAAAGAGTATTGAAAAGTCAGGGACAAGAAGTGTTGCTCGTATTTACAAATGCAGGAAATATGTACAAGTTGAACGTATCGAGTATAAGTCAGTGCCGATATAAAGATAAGGGATGTAAATTAACAAGCCTTATTAAAAATATGGTTTCTACTGAAAAAGTAGTGGCTGTATACAAAGAAGAAGAAATTACAAGCGCAGAAAAGGTTGTTATGGTAACTCGACAGGGTATGCTTAAAGTTTCAGCAGGGAAAGATTATTCCATTGTAAAAAGTAGCGCGCAGGCGATAAGACTGAAAGATGACGACCAACTAATTTACGTACATCCGAAGGCTGATGGCAGGTTGGTGCTTATATCCAGTGCTGGAAATGGCGTAAGAGTGGAGTTCGACGATGTAACTACTTCAGGCAGGGTGAGTATAGGTGTTAAAGCCATCGCTCTGGACAAACTGGATTACGTTGTGGGTGTAGAAGCGGGTGACGCTAAGATGCCTATCCTGTTAGTTTCTAGTAACGGTTTTGTGAAGAAAATCCCAGCGTCAGAGGTTGTGGAATCGGCTCGCAACAGAAAAGGAAACAAAGTGTTCTCATCGAAGATTGTTTTTGCTCAAAATAGTGACTGTATTGTGACATATAAATCTGTTCTACGTTCCATCATGATGGCGGATGTTCCTCTCACCAACAAATCAAATGCAGGGAAAAGTGTGACTGGAAACAAGGCGGGTGTTCAGATAAACGATGTGTGTACAATCACTCTTTCCGATTAATTTATACAAATTTTTAAAATTAAGAATTTTTTAATTGTAATGATAATATATTCTATTAGTATTGTTATGAAGGACAAACTGCTCTTTGTGTTAAATTTCTACACAACATAACAAAATATAATAAAATATTATAATCATAAAATTAGGGAATTCTTTTATTTTATTGTATTATAATTAAGGAGTGAGATGCGATTCATTGTTTGTAAAATGAGGACTCTACAAATTGCACTAATTGTGTTGCTTGCCGCTATTCTATTAACGTTAAGTTATAGCGGAACAAGTTATGCCTCAGTATATTTCGGAGGTACTCCAAGAAAAATCCCAGTATATTCTGTAGATTTGCCAGAGAAAAAAGTTGCGTTGACGTTTGACTCGGCGTGGGGTGCAGATAAAACACTTTCCATACTAAGCACTCTGAAAGAATATAACGTAAAAGCGACATTTTTTTTAGTTGGATTTTGGGTGGAAGAGTATCCAGAAATGGTACAAGCAATCATGGATGCTGGTATGGAAATAGGTACTCATAGCAACACCCATACAGATTTTACCACTCTAAGTGCAGCTGAAATGAGGCTGGAGCTGGAAACATCAAGTAACTTGATTAAGGCGATTACTAAACAAGACATCAAGTTGTTTAGGTGTCCTTACGGAAGTTATAACAACGAGGTCATATCGACAGTAGAAGGAATGGGTTTGCAAACGATACAATGGGACGTAGATACACTTGACTGGAAGGGATTGAGCGCCGTAGAAATTACTAACAGAGTTATAAATAAAGTGAAAAATGGTTCAATTATCTTATGCCATAATAACTCAGATAATATTTTAGAGGCTCTGCCATTAATGCTAGACAGGTTGAAATTGATGGGGTACGCAGTTACTAGTGTAGGAGATATAGTTCTCACAAAAGATTTTACTATCGATCATACAGGAATGCAAAAAGCTAAATAGATACGTTTTGGAGGAAAAAATGAATAATAACATGGCTGAAAATAACAGAGGGTTTATTGCAGGAGAAATTATGTCGCAACCTGAGTTAACACATGAAATGTACAACGAGGGATTTTATGAGTTTAAGGTGCGAGTAAATAGATTGAGTGAAAGTTACGACGAAATACCTGTTACGATTAGTGAAAGAGTATTACCTCAACTACAGATTAAAGTAGGCGCTAATATCGCTTGTAAAGGGCAGTTCCGTAGTCACAACATCCAAGAAGACGGCAAAAGCAGACTCCTGCTCACTATGTTCGTGCGAGAAGTTGTACCATATGATGAGCAGGAAAATCCTAATATGATTGAGTTAATAGGTTACATCTGCAAGCCGCCTATCTATAGAACGACACCGTTCAAGAGAGAGATATGTGATATGTTGTTGGCTGTAAACAGAAACTATAATAAATCAGACTACATTCCTTGTATAACCTGGGGTAGAAACGCACGTTTTGTGAACGAATTAAATGTAGGTGAAAAGATAAAAATTACTGGCCGTATCCAAAGCAGAAGCTACCAGAAGGTTGATGAGTCAGGAAAACCACAGAACAGAACTGCCTACGAAGTGAGCGTAGTTTCTGTGGAAAGAGTGCCTATAGAAATATTTGATCAGGTTGATATTCAAGAAAGTAGCCTTGGTAAGATAGATAATTACTATCCTAATACAAGCAGAAGATAAAAACGCTGAAAGATAGGGGAAAACTAACATCCGTATAGATGAGAACGGATGCTAAAAATTAATTGTATAAAAAAGAAAACACACATAATCGTGTGTTTTTTATTCTAATATTTGATTATCTTGCTTTTTCTTGTACTGAACAGCAATTACTGTTAACGATATTAGGATGACCACAGACACGGAGGCTAAGACTACTCCTATAACCGCTCCGGTACTTAATCCCGGCTGTTTCAAATGTATCGTTTGTATGTATCCTTGTACTAATTTTCGGTCAGCGTCGAGAAAAGATATTTTCGTGTACTCACTGTTTTTGTCGTAGTTAGAAACATTAACTTTATCTCCAGTAGTTAACGTCGATATAGCTGACGTTTCCGAAGTGTCAGAGTATACTTTTATACTTTTTTCATTGCTCGCTATTGCGATACGATAGTTAGGGGTAGGGACATTCTCTACGAACTCTATTAGCAACAGCTGTGTTTGAAGAGGTGAACCGAGTTTAAGTATGGAAAAATGAACTGCTAGTCCACCTAAGCATAATATCAGTGACGAAATTATTGAAATTAATATGAGTGATTTTAGCTTCATGCCTTTATCCTTATAATTACTGCCTATATTCTATCGGAATTATAGGGGGTTGTCAAATGAACAGTTGTAACACTTCTGTATATATTTTTAGATTTATTTCATACACTGACACA